>NZ_NFKB01000002.1:0-151463 GCF_002160175.1 Faecalibacterium sp. An192 | reverse complement strand
GGCAGACCGCACTTCCATTTTAAGCAAAGGGAGTTTTTCTGTCATCATCATCGACATAAGTCTTTTTTCGAACCACTCGCCTAGCGAGTGGTTTTCGTTATACAAAAACCCCGGCCTGGAACGCCCAGGCCGGGGTTTTTGCTTTAGTTACTGGAACCAGAAGCCCTTGTAATCGTATTTGAAGGTGCGGTAGCCCTGCATGGTGCAGTCGTAGCTGTACTGGCGGATCAGGACGCCGTCGGCGTCGTACTCGCCGAACACCATGGCCACGCCGCTGTTGACGGTCCAGTGGCCGGTATCCGTATTCAGGGTGGAGTTGGACACGATGCTGGAATAGGGCACCGGGAAGGACTCCACCAGTTCCACCGTACCGGCGTTGGTGTCGATGCGGTAGACGTAGGTATAGCTGTTGTCCCCGTCACCGCCGTAGAGCTCGGTGTTCACCCCTTCGTCCAGGTCGGGGGTGTAGTCGTCCCGGGAGGACAGGGCCCAATAGTTGTTGTTGTACATCCGCAGGTAGCAGATGCCCGGCTCCTCGCCCTCGGCATATTCCACGCTGTGCTGGCCGTACTGCCAGGTGAAGTCATTCGCCGGCTCCAGGCAGTACTGGGCATATTCGGTGCCCTCCCAGAAATCGGGGTCGCCGCACATCCAGTCGATGGCGGGGGTGGTGTGGACGTCCTTTACGCAGATGACAGTGGACGTCTCCCGGGAGGAGACCACCAGGCTGTCGCTTTCAGGCAGGTACTGGATGGTGTTCAGGTGAATCCAGTCCTGCTCTCCCACCTGCCAGAAGAAGGGGTCGGTGCCCTTGATGGGCCGGGTCTCCTCGTGGTAGGAGCCCATCAGGTTCTTGAAGTCCAGCAGTTCGGTGACCTCGCCGGTGTCCAGGTCAATCTCCAGGACGATGTCCTCCACGTCCACCGCGTCGGTCTTTTCGGCCAGGGCCACCACCGTGTGGTCCTGGCCGTAGTTGATGTCGTGGTGGAGCTCATAGTCCCCCAGAGGATACACCTGGGTTACCTCGCCCAGACCGTTGATCCGGGCCAGCTTGTTGGCCGAAACACAGGTAACGATCTCATCTCCATAGGTGAGGATGCGGTCCATTCCGAAGCCTTCCAGCTCCATCTCATAGCGCATGACGCCGCTGTCGTCGTACAGGAAGCCATAGCCCAGATAGCCGTTGGTGCGCATCATGGTGAACAGGCCCTCGTCCTGGGCGGCGGTGCTGGTGCCGTCGGTGACCTCCAGCAGGGTGTCGTAGCCGGAATAGGGGTCGGGCATCTCGATGGTAAACCGCACCCGCTGGCGGACGTTCCCCCACTTGCCCCGGATGGTCATGGTGACCTCGTTGGTCTCGCCGGGCACCAGGCCGATCATCTGGAATTCATGGACGGTGGAATATTCCTCCCCCGAGCTGTCGGCGGCGGTGGCGGTGAAATCGGGGATTCGCTCGTCGTCCACATGGATGGTGTATTCCACCCGGGTGGGAAGGTCGGTCTCAAAATACAGATACAGCCCGTTGGAGCCGGTGCCGAAGGGGTTCAAAAAGGCCATGGGGGTTTCGGCGGTCCAGGTGTAGCCGTTGACCGACATCTGCTGCCCCCGGTCCACCATCCGGCGGATGCGCTGCTGGACGTCGATGTCGTAGTATGTAAAGCCTTCCTCTTCCACCTCCACCGGCACCAGCTGCATCACGGTGATGCTGGACTCCACGGGGGCGGTGCGGATTTCGATTTGTTCGGCCTCGTCCACGCCCACCAGGTCGCCCACGTCCACAGCCCAGCCGTCCCGGACTTCGCCCTCCTGGTCGGTGAACCACTTGCCCACCGCCGGCACCACCACCGGCACCAGGGCGGCAATCAGCAAAATCACCGCCGCCAGAATCAGCAGCAGGATCCATATACGTCGTTTATGTTTTGGCTCTGTTTTCATCTGCGTACAATCCTTTCTGCATGCGGTCTCATGTCAGGATCTTGATTTGTGAAACAGGTCCCTCGGACTGATTCGGCGCGCCCGGCAGACCAGACCTAGTATAGCACTCCATTCTTTCCGCGGTATGGCAAAATCATGGCCAATTTGTTGCCGGAGCCACAAATTGGGTAAGCATTTTGTAAAAAATGACTCCGCCCCTCCCTGTTCCGGCAAAAAATCCGTTTTTTCGGGCCCGGACCGGGCCCCGGATTTCCGCCTTTCCCGGCCCGGGCGGGGTAAACCGCAGAGCAAAAACCGTTTGGATTTTGGGGCGATGTATTTTATTTTTTGCGTTTGGTCCGGCCTGGATTTTATCCCCGGTTTGACCCTGTCCGGCGGCGGGTTCGGGGTCGTTTTTGGGCGCAGAGCGCTTGTTTTGCCGCGCCAAAAAGCGAGTCGTTTCTTTATATTTCGCATAAGATAACGGCCCCTGGGTTTACGCAATAAAATTTTTGTGAAAATCTATTTTTCGACACAAAAATATTGCACCGGAATATGGTTCATGTTATACTCAGAAATATCAAAAGAATTTATATTGTTGGGAGGAAATGTATTATGCCCAGACCCAAGGGAAGCAAAAACAAGGTGAAAGCGATCAAAGGCCATAGTGCAGCGGATTACGCAGCAGCTCTCGCAGAAAAAAATGCGGAGATGGAGCAGCTGAACGGTGAGATTGCCGACATCAACGGCCAGATCACCGAGCTGAAAGCCCAGCTCAAGAGCAAGAAATCCGCCGTAAAATCCCTCGAGAAGGTGGTCGCCAAGCTGGAGGCCAAGCAGGCTGCCGAGGAGGCAAAAGCCACCCAGGAAGCCCGGAAGGCCGAGATTGACACAGCCGTCCAGAAGCTCATCACCAACGGCATCAGCGTCGAGGAAATCCTGGAGAAGCTGCAGTAACCCTGCGGCTCCCGGGAGGACGCGCTTCCCCACGCCGCCGCACCGGCCCCGGGCCGTCTGCGGCGGTATTTTTATGCCCAAAAAACGGACAAAAAAGAACTCCCCCGCCTTTTGCAGGAAAAAGGCGGGGGCTTTATCTAGCATGCAGCCTGCGCGGAAAGAAAGGGACACGCAGGCCATGCGGGGGAAGGTAAATTCAGATCAGTTCAGCTCGTTCCACTGGCTCTTGATAAACAGGCCGGTGATGCCGGGCACCAGGGCCGAGCCGATGAGGGACATCAGGATGCTGACGGCGCCCAGATCGGCGAAGTTCTGGACCGAGCCCACCACAAACGAGCCCACGGCGCAGACGCACATGATCAGGAAGCCCAGCTTCTGCTGGCGGAACAGCAGCAGGCACAGGCCTGCGATGGAAACAACGGCGATGGCCACCGACAGCCAGCGGCCCTCCGACAGGTTGAGGCAGGTGGTGCAGACGCAGAGGACCAGGGCGATCCAGAGCCAGATTTTCGATGCTTTCTTCATTTTCAGAGTCTCCTATCCATGAAAGAGGTATCAACGGCGGGTATGACGGGTCAAGGGCGCGGAAAGCGCCCCATGGGCCGCCGGAGAACGGTCCGTTTTATTCTCCGGCCTGCCCGGCAGAGTTGGTGCACTCTGCGGCGGGGTGGGGTGCGGGTTCCGGGCGGCGGGCTACCTTGCGCATCAGGGCGAACAGGGTCTGGCGCTCCTCGTCGGTCAGGGCCTCCAGGCGCTGGGCGTCCCAGTCGAAAAAGACCTGGTGGCTGACTTCAAACGCCTCCTGTCCCTTCTCGGTCAGATGCAGGTGATAGCGCCGGCCAACCTTTTCTTTGGTGAGGAAGCCGCTCTCCACCAGTTTGGTGATGCAGCGCTGCGAATGGCCCCAGTCCAGATGCAGCGTCTGGGTCAAGTCCGAGGGCGTAGCACCCGGGTGCTTTCCCACGTAAATCAGGAAAAACAACAGTCCAAAATGCAGCCCGAGCTTTTCCAGCTTTTCACTGGTGTAGGCCGTAAAATCCCGGTACAGCACGGAGGAAAAATAGGCAAGTGTGTTGAACATGGGTCCGCTCCTTTCCCATACTTGACGAGATCAAGTATACCGGATTCATTTGACTTTGTCAAGTGAAAATCCCAAAAAATCAAAATTTTTCTTTTACTGATATTCCAATCCCATTTTTAGCGCATCTTCGCGCCAAAGCCCCCGGGGCCGTCAGGCCCCAGGGGCATACTGTGTGTGCTTTATACTTTCAGGATAGGTTTTCAGGGGGTTGGGGCTGCCCTTCCCTTTTCGGTGCCGGCCCCTGCGGGCAGGCGCCGCCGGACCGGGTCAGGCGCCCCTCGGCCCCCCTGTGCACGCCGTTTTGCGTTTCGTTTAGAGACTCTCTGTATCATTTTTTGCTTCTATACGGTTTGAAATCCTTTTAAAGGGTCAGCGGTCCTTTTTTCTCCAATCGGGGTCGGTCTCGGTGCTGGAAGCGGTGGCCTTGTCCAGCTGGTACACCACCTCGCTGTAATAGCGGGCGGGAACTTCCCCCAGGGCGAAGATGTTTTCCGGTTTGGGGGTGTCGTAACAGTAGCTGCCCCGCTGGACGGTGCCCTGACGGTAGAAGGTCGCCTCGTAGACGGTGACCGTCTCGTTCTCGTCTCCCACAAAGCAGCCCGAGAATTCCAGCTCCACCCCCATGCCCAGGCCGGGGTCCTCCCGGTAGAAGGTGTAGTAGCCGCCGGCGTCCTGGACGCTGCCGCGGTACCAGCCCAGGCCCAGCAGCTTGCCCGACAGGGACAGGCCGTTGAGCTTCTTGCCGCCGAAGCGGTCCAGGGTCCGGGCCTGCTCCTGGCCGGGTTCCAGCTGGAACACCGGACGGTCCAGCTGGGGAATGCTCTGGGTGATCTCGTAGTCCTCCAGCTGCTGTTTCCAGGCGTCCAGGGTCTCCTGATCCATCTCCACCGGGTGGGCCAGACCGATCCGGGCGTCGTCGGGCAGGGTGTATTCTTCCTCGTCCACCGTGTTGAAGGAGTCGTCCTCCATATAGCGGAAGGTCTCCTGCAGCGTTCCATCCTGGTACACGCCCCAGATGAGACTCATGGCAAACTGGTGCATAATGGGGTTGCCCACAAAGAGGGCCTTCCATGCGTCGCTGCTCCAGCAGCGCAGCACCGACAGCGCTGCCTCCAGACGGGCCTTCTGGGCCGTCACGGTGGTGCGGATCTGCTTTTTCATGGTTTTGAATTCATTGTAGGCGGCCTCGGCCTTTTCGAGGTCATCGGTCTTGCCGGGGGCGGGCAGGTTTTTCACCGTCTTGCCGGCGTCGTTGGTGATTTCCAGCTCCAGGGTGGGGGTCAGCCGCACCGTAAAGCTCCGGGGACCGTAGTCAAAGACCCGCTTGCCGTCGGCCCCAAAGCCCAGGTCGGGGACAATCCGGTCGGCCAGTTCCTCGGCGGTGATGCCCAGTTCCCGGGCGGCGTTGTCCAGGGCGGCGGCCGCCGCGGCCTTCACCTGGCGGAACTTGAATTTGCGGGAGATGGAGTCCACCACCAGCAGGGCGGCGGGGTCGCTGCTGAGGGCCAGGGCGGTGACGGCGTCACATGCGATGGCGCCGCGGGACTGCTGGGGCCACTCGTTGATGGCGTGGCTCAGCCGCGGGGTCATGGCGGCCCCGCCAAAGGCCGCTGCAAAGGCCAGCACCCACTTGGTCTTGCTCTGGGCTCCGGCGGCCAGCCAAATCTCATAGACCTCCCCCGCCAGGGCGGCCAGATCCGCCGGGTCGATGCCTTCGGCCAGCAGGGCGGCGGTTTCGCTGCGGCCAATCCGGCCCAGCTCACTGTAAGCCACCAGCAACGCCGCCCGCCGGTCCTCGCTCACCGGGGTGCGGGCCTCGTCCTGCAGGTGCAGTTCCGGCAGAGGGTGATCCAGCACCCACTGGACTTTCCGCTTTTTGCCGCCCTTCAAAATCTGGGCGGCCTTCTCGTCGATGGTCAGGGCGGCGGCCTGCTCCGCAGGAGCCGAGGCCTGGCCCAGGGCGCCGCGGATGGCGTCGGCCACCTTGGCGCTCTTTTCCTTTTCCAGGGCTTCCTCCAGGGCGGGGTGGATGGCCTCCCCCATCTTGGCGGCGGCCCGCACAGCAATCAGCCGCTCGGCGGCCTTTTTGCTCCGCAGCAGGCCGGTCACCTCCCCGGTCCAGTCGGGATGGCTGGTGAGCAGGTCCACCATCAGCTCCTGAATCTGTTTGGAGGAATCGCCCGCGCCGGCCAGCAGCCCCTCTTTGGCCCGGGAGCTGCACTCGGGAGAAGCCGTCAGGTCATCCAGCGCCGAGAGGGCCACATACCGCCCAAAGACGCCGCTGTTGAGGGCGGCAGTGCACAGGTCCTCCAGATAGACCGGCTTGCTGAAGTTTTTATAGAGGGTGTTGCGGGTGGTGGTCTTGCGGCGCTCGTCGTAGCAGCCATCGCAGAAGTACCCAAAGATCCGCAGAATCTCCCCCAGAGGCAGTTCCTGCTCCTGCAGGGCGGCCGCCAGACGGGCCACGTCCTGGTCGCTGTGAAGCAGATGGTTCATCCCCGACCCCTCAAACACCAGGCCAAAGACCGTGGCGCACCGGCAGGCAAATTCATCCCAGCCGGCGGCTTTGACGTACCGTTCCACCAGCTGGGCCGCCTGGGACGGATAAACATAGGGCTGCACCGTGACGCCGGCCAGCCGGACGGCGCTGTCCTTCAGGCTGCCGGTGCCTTCCAGGTATTGGGTCATGGCGCTGGCGCCGTTCTGGATGTACTTGGACAGCAGGGTGTTGATCTTGTTCCGCTGGTCCCGGTCCACGGCGCCGGCTCCCGGCATCATATCGGTGAGGCGGACATACTGCTGGGCGTCGGCCAAATCCAGCGCCTGCTTGAGTCCGTTGCGGCACTGGCGGGCCACCACTTTATAGAAGCTGTTGCGGCCGTCCCAGGTGGGCAGCATGGTCAGGAAGATCAGCATGGTGACATCGCCGCCGGGCAGGTCCTCCAGCAGATGGTTCAGGCGGTCCTTCTGGTCCAGCATCACATGCTGGGACACTCCCCGCAGGATGTTCTGGAGCACCGCCGCAGGGTTGAGGCCCAGATACATCCGCAGCGCACACCGCAGCCGGGGGTCCTGTTCCGCCCCCAGGAAGGAGGCGGTGCCCAGCAGGCCGGCCAGGTAAGTTTCGGCCCCGCGGGCGGCCAGGGCGGCGCTGGGATTGGCGGCATTGGCCCACGCCGCCGACAGGGCCGGCTTGGGGGCGTTCAGATCGCCTTTTTCCAGGTATTCCGCCAGGGCCTGGCGGTCCTTGTCGGACAGTTTGGGCAGGGCGGCGGCCATGGTTTCCAGGTTGTTGCGGTGGATCAGCTGGATTTGCCGGGCCACCAGGGGCTGTTTTGCGCCCACCAGCTTCTGGAACAGGCTCAGCTTGTTCCCCTGCTGCACCGCCACCAGAATGCCCGCCAGCATTACCTTGTAATTGTCCCGGTGGCCGCCGGCCAGGGCCTGGGCCTGTTCCAGGATTTCGGGCTCGCTGGCCGCCAGGGCATAAAACCACTCCAAATCCCGGTACCCCGGCTCATACCAGACCACCCGTTCCGCCTCCAGCGCCACCGCCGCCGGCTTGCCCAGCAGCTCGGTCCGGAGTTTCTGTTCCTCCCGGCCGGTCTTGGAATCGCTGCTGCGCTCCAGCAAAAACACCGCGGTGCTCTTGCCCATGGCCCAGTACAGCTTGATCAGCCGGGCCAGGGGGTCGGGGTTGTCCCAGCTGCGCAGGTCGTTGGCGTAGTCCACCGCCTCTCCCCGCACCTCCCAGCTGACCTCATGGAAGTCCTCTTCCTCGGCCCGCTGCAGCAGGCTGTCGTCCCGCTGTTCCGCCGTCAGGTATTCCTCGGCCAGGGCCCGGTTGGCGGGGGTGAGCTGCAGTTTGGACAGCAGCCGGTCCAGTTTGGCCTTTTTCTGTGCTTGCAAGGTGTTCATAGGTTCCCTCCTGGTTTCTGGGTGTCCTGCGAATCCTGTCCCCGGGCCTGCCAGCGCCGGACGATGGCGTCCTCCTGTGCCTTTTCCCGGCACAGTTCCAGATAGCGGGCCAGCCGGCAGATGCAGGCCGCCGGGGTCAAATTGTCTTTTTCCAGAGCGTGGGGGCGGGCCTCCAGAGCGGTTTCCAGCTCCCGGGCCAGCGCCGCCCCGGTGTGCAGTCCGGCGTCCTCACACCGGACCGCCAGCGTCCGCAACCGGGCGCAGGCGGCGGGGCCGCCGGTGTCCAGCCCCGACTGCAAAAGGTCGGTCACAGCCCGTTCCAGCTCATCCAGCAGTTGGGTCATAGGCACTCCTCCCACTCGGCGAAATATTCAATGGGGTAGAGCTTGAGCCGGTCTTCCTCCCGGTAAATCAGCCCAAAGAACACCGGCCGGAAATCCGGTTTCCGACGGAGCCGGCGGGCCAGCTGTTCCAGCGCCTCCACCACCTTTTCCTCCTCTTTTTTGTAGTGCACCTCCAGAAAGAGGTCCCGTCCTGCCCCGTCCACCAGCCGGATGGAAAACACCTGGCGGACCTGGTCGTAGTCCTGAGGCAGGCACCGGGCCGGACGGACCACCGCCAGCCGATCCACCTCGGGGTCATGGGGACCGCTGCGTTCCCGCAGCAGCCATTCAAAGTCGGTGCAGACCGCCTTGGCAGGGATGACCTGGTCGGGGTCCTGGCGGCCCAGCAGAACGGCCCGGCACTGTTCGGTGGCCGAGAGGGCCCGGTCCCGGGAGGCCTTCGCCCCCGACAGGTTCAGGCCACAGTTCCAGGCCTGACCCAATGTGCAGGGCAGCCCCCATGGAACGGCGGCGGTGCGGCGGCGCGCCTTGCCCTCATAAAAGGTGGGCCGGACGTCGGCGTAGGTGTAAAACCGCTGTTCCTGCCTCTCCCAGAAATAATAGATGGTGCCGGCGTAGCCGCTGCGGCCATCGAAATCCCTCTGGCCCAGCAGATACAGTTCCAGGTCCCCCACCGCCTCGTAGTCGTCCCGGAAGCGGCCCGCCCGGTCCAGGGCGGTTTTGGGGTCGGCGGTTTCCAGGACCGCCGCCAGCCGGAACGCCCGGCTCAGCCGCATCAGGAGGGCGGTGTCCCGGTAGGAGGCCGACCGGGCAAAGTAGGCCTGGTACTCCCCGTGAACGCCCCGCAGGGCCCGTTCCAGGGCCGGGAGCCGGGCGGTATGGCAGAGGGCCGCCATCCGCTCCACCGTCTCGCAGACGCCGGCGGGCATCCGGCTCAGGCCGGTGGCCATCTGGGCGGCCAGGGTTTGCTGCACCGCCTGACAGACGCCCCGGACCGCTTCCAGGTCCAGTTCCTCCTCCGGGGGTCGGGCGGCTTCCAGGGCCGCCGGGTCCAGAATGTTCCGGCTCATCTGCCAGTAGAGCAGGGCCTCGGCCTTGTGGATGCAAAAGGTCTTGCTGTGACAGGTGCAGGTGCTGTGTTCCAGAGGGTCCAGCAGCCGCACAGCGGCGGGAATCCAGGGCATTTCCACCGTCACCACCGAGGTTTCCTCTATGGAGGGGCCTGTCCCGCTGCGCTGGCGGAACAGAGCGGCCGCCAGCCGCTTGGGGCCCAGCTGCTTTGCCAGCTTGTCCGCCGGATAGGCCCGCAGGGTCTCAAAGGTGGGTTTCGCGGGCTCGGCCGCAGGGCCGGTGGCGTCCTCCTCCCCTTGGGCCTGCTGTTTCAGCCAGAGAATGGCGGTGATCCGGTGGCGGCAGATGCCGCTGCTGGGGCAGGAGCACCGGCTCTCCCCCAGCGGGGCGCAGATCTGGCAGGTGACGTCCCCCATCTGGACCTGGGCTCCCTCCTCGGTCACGGTGACCGAGGGTTCCGCCAGGGCGGCCAGGTCTTTTTTGGCCCGGTTGACGGTGCCCTTGTTGCACAGGCCGATCAGGTAATTGTCATCCGCAGCCGCCAGGGCGGCGGCCAGCGGGCCCGGTAACTTCACGACAGATCCCCCCTCATTCCCGCATCACATCGGCCATGAAATCCGCCAGCCGCGCCGGCGTCATGGCCCCTACATAAGCCCCCATCCCGGCCAGCGCCTGGGCGGTGGACCGGTCATAGGCGGGGGCGGCGTTTTCGTCCAGAGCGGTCAGGGCCACCAGTTTGGCCCCGCTCTCCAGGATATCCCGGCAGACGCCGTAGAGATTCTGCCGGGAGTTGCCCTCGCACAGGTCGCTGACCAGCACCACCATGGTCCGGTGGGGCATGGCAATCAGAGATTCACAGTACCGCAGCGCCCCGGCAATGTCGGTGCCGCCCCCCAGCTGAATGCTCATGAGGGTTTCCACCGGGTCCTCCACATAGCCGCTCAGGTCCACCACCTGGGTGTCAAAGATCACCAGCCGGGTGTCCAGCATGGGCAGGGCGGCAAAAATCCCCGCCATGACGGCGCTGTGGATGATGCTGGGCATCATGGAGCCGCTCTCGTCCACCGCCAGAATCACCCGCCAGGGGTTATAGCGCTTGACCCGGCCGTTGAAATAGACCTGTTCCAGCATGAGGCGGTGGTTTTCGGTGTCATAGTGGGCCAGGTTTTTCCGGATGGTGCGCTGAATGTCCAGGTTCCGCAAAGACCGGACCGAGCTGCGGCTGGTGCGGTCCAGCTTGCCCAGGGCCGAGCGCTGGATTTCGCTGCGCATCTTCTCGGTCATCTGCTCCACCACCCGCCGGACGATCCGCCGGGCGGTGTCCAGCACCGGGCCCCGCATCATATGTTTCAGGCTCAGGACCGTCTCCAGCAAAGCCTGGTTGGGCTCCATCTTTTCCAGCACTTCCCGGTCGGCCAGCAGCTCGGTGAGCTGATACCGGTCCAGGGCGTGGCGCTGCAAAATCTCCGCCGTCTCCTGGGGGAACAGCTGGCGCACCTCACTGAGCCACCGGGCCACCGTCAGCTGACTGGACCCATGGCCGCCCTGAGGGTTCCGGTCCCTGACGTCCTCTCCGGCTTCCCGGCCATAGAGAAAGTCCAGGGCGTCGTCCATCCGGGCCAGCCGGGCGGTGTCCAGCTCCAGCTGCTGGCCGGCGTTTTTGCCCAGGATCAGCCGCCAGCGGTTGAGGGCGGCGCCGTCGGTCATCATGGGTCATCCTCTCCTTCCGGCCCGTCCAGATGGGCAGCCGCCCAGGCGTCCAGCGCCTCGGCCCGGGCATAGTCGGCGGGGTCCACCGCGCCGCGGCGCAAATCGGACCCTCTGGCCCCGTGGAGCTCCGCCGCCCGCCGGGCGATGCGGTCGGTCTCCATGGGCACAAAATAACTGAACGCCAGCCGCAGCTCGGGCAGCAGGGCGATGAAATCTTCCTCTTCCAGCCCCACCAGCAGGGCGTCGATCTGGCGCAGAAAGCCGTCGTCCACCAGCAGCAAGTCCCGGGCGGTGGAGAACAATCCCTGCAAAAAGGCCGCCGACTGCAGCATCATGGCCCGGGTGCCCTGCAGGTAACCCCGCACCACCCCGTCGATGGTCTGTTTCCAGGCGGGCCGGGCGCCGTAGAGCAGGCCCAGCGCCGCCCCATGGAAGGCGGGATGGATGGGGTTCTGGCCCACCAGCCGCTCGAAAGCTTCCAGCAGGGCGGGGCGCTGGTCGGCAAAGGCCTCCCGCCCCGTCACCTGGTACAGCAGGATGCAGGCCTGCTGCACCTTCTGGACGTTGTGGTCATCCACCGTGTTCATCTGGGGCAGCATCTGCAGCACCCGGGCAAAGCACCGGCGCAGCAGGGCCGGATAATCGTAGCCGCCCCGCTCGCCATACTGGTCCTGCCATTCCTCCAAGGTGGTGAGGGAGGCGCAGGCGGCGCACAGGGAGGCAAAATCGCCGTCGGCGATGAGCAGTTCATCCATCCGGCCGGCCAGCTGGTCGGCCAGGTCCCCAATCCCCATCAAAAAGCCCTGCACCAGCAGGTCCGCTCCCTGTTCGGCCCGGGCGGCGGCAGCCATCCGGCCCCGCAGCTCGGTGGAGCAGGCCTCCCGCAGGGTAGCGCCCGACACGGCGTGTTCAATGAGGGCCGCATCCACGGCGGCGGTCCAGCGGTATTCCCACACTTCCCGGATCAGGTTGCGGTCCCGGCGGCGGAGAAGGTCGGGGCCTTTCTTTCGCTGGGCAAAGCCGCAGTCCAAAAAGACGGTCTGATGGAAAAACCGGCTGATGGCCCGGTGGCGTTCCTCGGAAAAGATGGCCAGGGTGATTTCATGCTGGGCCGCGCCTTCCAGCCGGAGGCGGAAGCTCCTGCACTGGCTGTCGAAGTCCCGGGCCAGGGGCGGCACCAGGGCGCCGCTGCACAGCCGGCCCACGGCCTGGCCGGTGGTCAGCTGCCGCAGCACCCGGAGAGGTTCCACCCCGGACAGGCTGGCCTCGCCCTTCACGAAATTGCTCAGGACCGCGTCCTGAAGCTCGTACAGGCCGGGGGCGGGCTTGTCCCGCAGCTGGGCCAGCATCTGGGCCTGCTGAAAGGCGCAGGTCTCATCAAAGGCGGAGATGAGGGTCCCGTCCTTCCGCAGCCGCCGGCCGGTCCGCACCAGATAATCCAGCACCGTGTCGGTCCAGGCCTGCCGGGGCCGGTCGCCGTGGAGGGCCGTCCACACGCTGGCGTAAAAGCCGGGGGACGGCATGCCGCTGGCGTAACCCGCCAGGGCGTCGGCGGCCGGCATGGTATAGCGCATGGGGTAGACGGCGTGGGCCGAAGCCGGCAGAGCGGGCCGGGGCGGCTCCTGACCGGGGTGCAGCAGGCCCCAGATATGGAACCCGCCCGCCACCACCAGCACCCGGTCATACCGGGCGGCGGCCTCCTGAATCCGGCGGGCCATGTGGGCCTCCCGGGCCAGACAGCCGTCCTCCTCCAGTTCCACCGCGGGGGTGTTCTGGCGGGAGAGGAAACAGTAGGTGTTCATCTGGCGGACAAAGGCCTCGTCGCTCAGGTCCAGCCCCGCCGTCTCGAAATATTTCTCCCAGAACTCCTCAAAGCTGCGCAGGCCGGCCTTTTCGCACAGCCGCTCCTGAAAGCGGTTGTGGGCCAGGTACTGGTCGCTGGCGTAGCTCTGTTTTTCCTCCCGGGTCCGCAGGCCCCGGGCCGCCTGGGTGGCCAGCAGGATCTCGGCATAGGGCAGGTCGATGAAGGCCGCCGGGATGCCCCGGGCTGCGGCGGCCCGCAGGGCTGCCAGCTCGGGGGAATGATCCAGAAAGGGGTAATAACACCGGCAGCTCTCCGGCTCCCCCTCCTCTTTGGACAGCAAACCGGCGTCGTCCCGGTAGGCGTAATAAAGGGCCACCGGGGCGGCGGTGTCGGGGTCGGTGAGGACCGGGATCAGGTCGTTGGCGTTTTCGGGGCCCTCCACCAGGATGCAGGCGGGGTTGTACCGGGCGATCACCTGTTCCAGATGCCAGGCGCAGACCGGGCTGTGGTGGCGCACCGGATAATACACCACCGCATCCTCCAGGGAAAACGGGATTACTTCAGTTTGCCTCTCGCCTGATAATAGCGCGTCCATGCTCCGCCCTCCCGTCGTGCTTTGTCCCGGACCACCGTGGAGAAGTAGTCCGCGATCTTGTCCATATCCTCCCGGGACTCCTTGGCGACGGCGCCCACCAGGTTTTCCACCAGGCAGCTCTCGTCCATATGGCCGTCCCCGTAGTACCAGGCGGTCATCATGGTCTGGTAGTAGACCGAGATGGCCTCGGCGGTGCTCATGACGGCGCCGGGCTTTTCGATCCGCTGCCCCTCCGCCGAGATGCCCTCCCGCAGTTCGTGGTAGGTGGTGGCCAGCAGTTCGGCGGCCTCCTCATCCAGGGGCTGATGGATGCCGGCGGCCTCGGCCAGGGCTCCCACCTCGTTGAGGATGATCTGTTTTTCCAGGGCCACGTCCCGCACCGGCTGGACGGTCTCAAAGTTGAACCGGCGCTTGAGGGCGCTGGACATCTCGTTGACGCCCTTGTCCCGGGTGTTGGCGGTGCCGATGACGTTGAAGCCGGGCCGGGCAAACAGCAGCCCCTCATCCCCCAGCTCGGGGATGTTCAGCACCTTATCGCTCAAAACGCTGATCAGGCTGTCCTGCACCTCGGCGGGGGTGCGAGTAATCTCCTCAAACCGGGTGAGAATCCCCTTTTCCATCCCCACATAGAGGGGCGCGGGCACCAGCGCTTCCCGGCTGGGGCCGTTGGCCAGCAGCAGGGCGTAGTTCCAGCTGTATTTGATCATGTCCTCGGTGGTGCCGGCGGTGCCCTGGACGGTGTTGGTGCTGCATCCGCTGATGGCCGCCGACAGCAGCTCGGACAGCATGGTCTTGGCGGTGCCGGGCTCTCCCACCAACATCAGGCCCCGGTTGCCCGCCAGGGTGATGATGCACCGCTCCACCAGGGCGTCATTGCCCAGGTATTTTTTCCGGATGGTGAAAGTCTGGCCGCCGCAGCGGACCGGGCTGCGGGAGCCCAGGATAAACAGCCGCACCGCCTTGGGCGACAGGCGCCAGTTGGCGGGCTTGCGGTTGCCCTGATCCCAGATCTGCAGTGCTTCCAGCTCGTCCCGGTAGCGCTGTTCCGCCTGGGGACGGAGGACCGATTGTTCCATCTTGATCACCTCATTGGAAAGATCCGGCCCGCGGCCGGTCAAAGTCGTTTGATTGTAGTTTACCTGCCCGCAGGAAAACTGGCAAGCCCCTTTGTCCGGCCCCTTTTCCACGCCGGGAAGCCGCCGGGCGGGGCCTTCTCTCTGTGTTTGGATTTTATCAAATTCATCATCCTATTAAGAGGATTTTCACGCCGCAAAATCCGCTTTTTCGCACAAAAAATTGCCTGCAATTTTTACAGACCTGCTTTCACTTCCCCACGAAACCAAAAACACCCCATTCCCCCGCAGATTGCGGAGAAATGGGGTGCTGGGGTCGGCGGTTTTGCCGGCCCTGGTGGATTATGCCTTGGCGGGCTTCACCGGCGGGACGCCGGCGCAGACGCCGGCGCAAAGGGTTTCGCCCGCCCGGACAGGCAAAAACAAAACCGCCCTCTCCCGACCGGGAAAGAGCGGTTTTCTGCATGGAGCTGCTATCCAGATTTGAACTGGAGACCTCATCCTTACCAAGGATGCGCTCTACCAACTGAGCTATAGCAGCGCAACTGCGGGTTGTATTATAGCATACTCCGCGCAGCTTTGCAAGGGATAATTTCAGGATTTTTTTAATTTTTCCCGTTTTTCTTTTCCGGGAGCAGGGGCAGGGCGCCGTCGGGGGCCACTTCCAGGGACAGCTGGGCCCGCTTGTCCCGCCGGTAATGGGTGGGGGTCTGGCCGGTGGCGCTCTTGAACATCTTGGTGAAGTAGTTCACATCCAGGATTCCCACCTCCTCGGCCACCACCGCAATCCGGGCGTTGGTGGTCAGCAGGAGCTTGGCCGCCCGCTCCATCCGTCGGCTGCTGATGTAGTCGGTGAGGGTCTGGCCGGTCTCCTGTTTAAAGACGCTGGACAGATAGCTGGGGCTGATGTAGCACTGGGCCGCCAGGCTCTTGAGGGACAGGTCCGAGTCCATATGGAGGTTGACCTGGTTGATGACCTTTTGAATCAGGGGGCTGTACTGGCGCAGGGAGTACTTCTGGACATAGAGGCAGTACTCCTTGACCATCCGGACCCGCAGCCGCTCCCCCTCCTCCAGACTGGTCAGGGCCTCGATCTCGATGGCAAAGCGGGCCGAAATCTGGTCGATGTAATAGGGGTGGACGCTGGCCTGTTCGATGGACTTGCGCAGCAGGCTGTTGAGGATGATGGAAAAGTTTTTGAAGTCCCGCAGCAGGCTGTGAAGCCGCGGCGTCACCTGGAACCGCCGGAAGCTCTCATAGGCCCCCAGCGCCGAGGAGGAATCCCCCTTCACCACCGCCTGCAGCATCCGGTTTTCGGCGGCGTAGCGCTCGGCCACCAGCTCGGCGGGCAGCTCCTCGGTGAAGGACGTGTCGCTGAAGCTCTCCAGGCCGGGGCGGAAGTTCAGAGGCATAAACTCCCGCCACTCCTCGGTTTTCAGCTCTCCCTCGGGATAGATCAGGGAGATCACCCCGAACAGGGTGGACTTGATGGCGTTGTCGTCGATCTGCCGGACCCGGTTGTGGTATTCCTGGATGACGTCCTGGGCCTTTTCGTCCAGATAGGTCTTGCACCAGGCGATGGATTCCTTGGACCGGGGCCCCTCCGCCCAGGGGCCGATGCAGTAGAGGGTGTCTTTTTCGTCCGGGGAGAGAAACAGCGCAAACCGCAGCTCAAACACCCCCCGGGCAAACACCAGGGTCCGGGCCGGGATCTGGTGGAGAAGCATATCCCCAAAGGCCTTCCAGTCAAACGCCGCGTCCAGCGCCCGGCGCAGCCCATAGTCAAAGTTTTCGATCCCTTCAAAGGGCGGCGTCATTTTGGTCAGGCCCAGATTCTGGGCGCTGGTCAGTTTCTCCAGCACGCGGCTGATCTCCACTTTCAAGCAAATCACCTCTTGTTCCCGTTTCGCTCTTTTCCGTTCTTTTCCGCCCATCCCATGGCGCATATTCCTACAACCGTATTTTAATTATCATATTATATCACAAAATTTTAGTGTAGAAAAGAGAGCCCGGTCCCCCTTCCGGGGCCGCCGGGCCTGTGATTTTCCTCTGATATTCACGATTTCTTTGCCAAAACACCGTCAAAATCGGGCACAATGAAAAAATTCTACGGATTCGCCCAAAAATAATCCTTCCCTTTTTCTGTGTATTTATGCGATAATAAAAATACTATGGGACTCGACACCCACGGTCCGCCTGCCGGTTTCACCTGCCGGTCCACCTGCGTCTTTTCTGTTTCTGTAAGGAGGAACGCTTCATGGCAAAAAAAGCATCCGACAACCTTAAATATTACCACAATCCCAACGGCCCCACCATCGGCACGGTGTCCCGCCGCGTCATCGAGAAAGACGGCCTGACCTTTAAGGATATCGACGGCACCGGCGAGGTGACCGCCGTCAACGACTGGCGCCTGTCCCCCGCCGAGCGGGCCGCCGCCTACGTCAAGACCCTGACCGTTCAGGAGAAGATTGCCCAGCTGTTCATTTCGGACTGGCGGATGGGCGCCGAGTGCCCCGCCCCCAGCGCCGACCACAAGGTGATTCCCGATGAGTCGGGCGTCCTGGACGACGCCGAGTTCAACGGCAAGACCATTTTCGGCGAGCAGCACCTGCCCGGCACCACCACCCTGATCAAGGACTGGTTCAACCGCCATCTGATCCTCCGCGCCAACCCCACCCCCTCCTACATGGCCGACTGGCTCAACCAGCTCCACGCCGTGGCCGAGGAGTGCGACCACTTTGTCCCGGTGCAGGTGGTGTCCAACTCCCGCAATGAGAACGGCGAGGTGGTCTTTGGCATGAACGATGCCTCCGGCGTCTTTGCCACCTGGCCCGGCACCATGGGCATTGCCGCCGCCATCCGGGGCGAGGACGGCGACCTGGCCATCATCGACAAGTTTGCGGACTGCATCCGCCGTGAGTGGTCGGCCTGCGGCCTGCGCAAGGGCTATATGTACATGGCCGACTGCGTCAGCGATCCCCGCTGGCAGCGCACCTTCGGCACCTTCGGCGAGGACCCCGTCCTGATCGAGAAGATCTTTGAGCGGCTGATCCCCGGCATCCAGGGCAGCCCCGACGGCGTCACCAAGGACGGCGTCTCCATGACCGTCAAGCACTTCCCCGGCGGCGGCGCCCGCGAGAACGGCTTTGATCCCCACTACGCCGCCGGCCAGTGGAATGTCTACGCCACCGAGGGCTCTCTGCAGAAATACCACATCCCCACCTTCCGCCCCGCCGTCAAGTACCACGCCGCCTCCATCATGCCCTATTACTCCAAGCCGGCTGCCGCCAAGAGCGGCCCCCAGACCGACTGCGAGGGCAATCCCCTGCGGATGGACCCCTACGGCTTCGCCTACAATAAGGTGTTCATCGACGGCATCCTGCGGGGCCAGATGGGCTTTGAGGGCTACATCAACTCGGATACCGGCATCACCCACAACATGAAGTGGGGCGTCGAGGCGCTGGACGTGCCCGAGCGGATCGGCTTTGCCGTCACCCAGTCGGGCGTGGACCTGATCAGCGGCCTGTTTGACAACGCCGACGGCCGCGAAGCCTATGAGCGCGCCACCAACGGCTACTACGACACCCACCCGGTTCCCGAGGGATTCAAGAAAGAGGATCTGGTGCTGACCGACGCCAGCCTGGACCGCGCCGTCACCCGCACCCTCACCGAGCTGTTCCAGCAGGGCATGTTCGAGAACCCCTACGCCGACCCCAAGACCGCCGCCGAGGTGGTGGCCAACGAGGCCGACTGGAACGAGGCTTCCCTGGTCCATCGTGAGAGCGTGGTCCTGCTGAAGAACCAGGACCGCACCCTGCCCCTCACCAGCGACAAGCTGTCGGGCAGCAAGATTTACGCCGAGGCCTTCGCCAAGACCGCCGAGGGCGGCGCCGCCGCCACCAAGGCCCTGCGGGAGATGCTGGCCAACTACCACCTGACCGATGACCCCGCCCAGGCCGACTACGCCATCCTGATGGTGAGCCCCTCCTCGGGCGCCTACTTCAACGCCACCCCGGGCTATCTGGAGCTGGACATCTGCGAGGACAAGGAAGTCTGCAACGTGGGCGCCGACGGCAAGCCCCTGGCCGAGACCCATCTGGAGACCACCCTGTCCGGCGCCAAGCGGATTCCCGAGATTGCGGCGGCGGTCCGTGCCCACGGCGGCAAGGTCATCGCCAACATCAACTTCCCCCTGGCCTGGATGGTGGGCAACGTGGAGCCCTACGCCGACGCCCTGACCGCCGGCTTCGACACCTACCCCTCCGCCACCATGGACGTGATTTTCGGCCGGTTTGCACCGGTGGGCCGCCTGCCCATCACCCTGCCCCGGGGCGATGAGGTCCTGGCCGTGAATGCCGACGGCATCTGCGCCAGCCCCAACGACGTGCCCGGCTACGACAAGGACCAGTACATGGCCGACGCCCTCAAGGACGAGAACGGCAAGGCCTACGCCTACCGCGACGCCGCCGGCAGCTACTACGAGCTGAACTTCGGCCTGCGCTACTAAGGGCCGTCCACAGGAGGAACACAGGATGCAGAAAAACGTATTGGATACCGACCTCACCGGCAAAGTCGCCGTGGTCACCGGCGCGGGCGGTGTGCTCTGCTCGGACATGGCCAAGGTTCTGGCCCGGGCCGGGGCCAAGGTGGCCCTGCTGAACCGCACCGCCTCCAAGGCCCAGGTCTACGCCGATGAAATCACCGCCGAGGGCGGCGTGGCCAAGGCCTACCCCTGCAACGTGGTGGATGCAGCCAGCTGCCAGGCCGCCGCGGCCCAGGTGCTGGCCGACTTCGGCCCCTGCGACATCCTGGTCAACGGCGCCGGCGGCAACAACCCCAAGGCCACCACCGACAAGGAATACTATGAGGACGGCGACATCACCGACGAGAACGTCCGCAGCTTCTTTGACCTGTCCCCCGAGGCGGTGACCGGGGTCTTTGACCTGAACTTCCTGGGCACCATCCTGCCCACCCAGGCCTTTGTGCCCCAGATGCTGGGCCGCTCCGGCTGCTGCATCCTGAACATCTCCAGCATGAACGCCCACATCCCCCTGACCAAAATCCCCGCCTACTCGGGGGCCAAGGCGGCGGTGAGCAACCTGACCGAATGGCTGGCGGTGCATTTCAGCCGCCAGGGCATCCGGGTCAACGCCATCGCCCCCGGCTTCTTCGCCGCCGGGCAGAACAAGCAGCTCCTCTACAACGAGGACGGCACCCCCACCGCCCGCACCGGCAAGATTCTTGCCGCCACCCCCATGGGCCGCTTCGGCGACAGCGCCGAGCTGGAGGGCGCGCTGCTGTTCCTGGTGAACGACAAGGCCGCCAGCTTCATCACCGGCGTCACCCTGCCGGTGGACGGCGGATTCTCGGCCTACTCCGGCGTATAAAACCCTGCGGGACCCTATTTTTCATCCCCCGCGCCTGGCTTGCCCCGGGCGCGGGGGCTTTTTTGCGCCCAAACAAAAACCGTCCGGAAAAGTGTACCTTTCCGGACGGGATGTTTGGACATCTGTCATGTAAAATTATACCAGAAAAAGATCCTGATATCAATCCATTTAAAGGAATAAACTGCCCCCTTTGAGACGTCCGGAAAGGTACACTTTTCCGAATAGACCAATCAAAGGAGGAAACCATCATGCTTGCGAAAAAAGTCACGGCGCTGTTTGTGTCGGCGGCGCTGGTCCTCGCCCTGCTGGCGGGCTGCGGCGGCAGCAAAGCCCTGTCTCAGGTGATCGCCGACCTGCTCAGCGGCCTGTACACCAATGTGGACGTAGAAGTGGACAGCGACCTCACCGCCGCCCTGAAAAAGGCGGCCGCCGAGGGCGGCACCGAGGACGAAATCCTCACCCGGCTGGTGAACAACCTGAACATCACCGGCGGCAGCATCACCTTCACCCGGCTGGGGGATGGCCAGCAGGGGGACCACGGCGTGGATCTGGTGTTCCAGACCGGCAGCGACCCCGACGCCGCCGCCCGCAGCGCCCTGGCCCAGTGGGCCAGCGTCTTTGGCTCCCTGCCCGATGACGGCAGCTACCGCGCCCATGTCTCCATGATCGAGGGCGAGAATGGCTATTACATCGCGGTGGACGTGGAGGTGCTCAAGGCCGGCACCCCCGACAAGGGCGACTCCGGCCCCAGCCTCGGTCCCAACGACGTGGGATACGAGGACGACGACTATTCTGTTGAGTGGGCGGATGAGTCGAGCGGCCAGAAACTTTTCAAGGTCAAGACTGCCACCGGCCTGATCGCCTGGGCCAACTATGTCCGCGCCGGAAACTGGAACACCAACTGCACCCTGGAAGAAGAAGCAAATATTGATCTTACAACTACAGGTAACTGGGAGCCCATCGGCACAGACGATAACAACGCATACACCGGCATCTTTGACGGCAACGGCAAGACCATCACGGGGCTGACCATAAACAATGTCAGCGAAAATGTTAATGTGGGCATGTTTGCCTATAATAACGGTATTGTAAAGAATTTGACGCTGAATGAAGCAACCATCAAAAACGATTTAAGTGTCAATTCTGTTGGCATAGTAGTGGGCGAAAACTTGGGCACCATCACCGGCTGCTCTGTCTCGGGCACTGTCAGCCATACAGCAACGGGGGGCGCTGTCGGCGGTGTAGCAGGGTCGAACTACGGTACCATTACCGATTGTTCTATGGAAAATGGCAGTGTTATTGGTGATAACAGCACCGTTGGCGGTCTGATAGGCCTCAATCCCTCCACTGACATCGTCGACAACTGTCATGTTTCCAATGTCACGGTTCAAGGCAGTGCCGCTGGCGGGCTGGTGGGCGAGAACGCCACTTTCCAAAACAGCATCACAGGCTGCTGGGTGGAGAACGGGAGCGTTACCGGCAGCGCCTGTGCCGGCGGCGTGGTAGGCCGTAATGAAGGAGAAATTATCGCCTGCTACCATATAAACGGTTCGATTTCTCGCTCTGGTTCAGCCAGCTCTAGTGCATTCGGCGGTGTAGCAGGAAACAACACTGTAAACGGTAAACTCACCGCCTGCTACCACTCGGGCAGCGATATCTCTGGTTCTACCAATTATACAGGCGGCGTGGTGGGCAATAACCTAAATAGAAACACCGCATCAATCACCGCCTGCTACTGGAGCGGCTACAATGGCAAGGGCACTGGTACCCTCTCTAGCAACAAAAAGGGCGTCACCCAGGTGACAAATGATGGTGATGGAGACACCGTAACTTGGGCAGAAGCGCTTGAAGGGTTAAATAATGCCGCCAGTGCTTCCGGCTATCAGTTTGACGGTATGATGGACGCCCCCTTTCTGTCGAAGTAAACAACTGTAATCCCGTAAAGAATCTATATTTCAGCCCCCGCCCCGTTCACCCATGGGGCGGGGGCCTTTTTGCGCCGGTTTTTAAGCATTTTATAAACATTGTCTAAATCCATCCTCCATAGCACAAAAATTATACGGAACTTTCCCAAAATATTCCTACCGTCTTTTTCCACGGGATGATATACTAAAGCCAGTACAAAGGAATGCACGGCGCCGGCCCGGTCCGCCGCTGTGCCCGACTGTTTCTTGATTTGAAAGGAGCCATGACCCATGCGCACAACCACACTCCTCACCTCTGCCCGCTTCTCCAAGGGCGGCGAGCCCTTTGCCACGGTCGCACTTCCCCACACCTGGAACGCGAAGGACGGCCAGGACGGCGGCAACGACTACTGGCGCGGCGTCGGCACCTATGAGATTGCAATTCCCGACCCCACCGACGGCAAACGTCAGTTCATCGAGTTCAAGGGCGCCAACCATGTGGCCACCGTCTACTGCAACGGCCGCCTGATGGGCGAGCACAAGGGCGGTTTCTCCACCTTCCGCTTTGACCTGACCCCCGCCATGAAGCCCACCGGCAACGTGGTGCGTGTGGACGTGTCCAACGCTGTGTCGGACATCTACCCCCAGACCGCAGACTTCACCTTCTTCGGCGGCCTGTACCGCGAGGTCAGCTTTATTGAGACTTCCCCCGCCCACTTCGACCTGATGAAGGGCGGCACCAGCGCCGTGTTCGTCACCCCCATGGTCTCCGGCACCACCCGTCTGGACCTGTTCCCGGTGGAGGCTGAGGGCTGCACCGTCAGCGTGGACCTGAAGGACGCCGACGGCGCCGTGGTGGCCTCCGGCTCGGCCCCCGCCGAGCCCCACCTGGTCATGACCCTGGCGGTCAAGGCCCCCCACCTGTGGAACGGTATGGCCGATCCCTACTGCTACACCGCCGAGGCATCCATCACCCGCGGCGAGGAAGTGCTGGACACCGTGGCTGTGGACTACGGCTACCGCTCCTTCCACGTGGACCCCAACACCGGCTTCTGGCTCAACGGCAAGAACGTGCCTCTGCACGGCGTCGCCCGCCACCAGGACCGTCTGGACAAGGGCTGGGCCATCAGCCGCGCCGACCACGAGGAGGACATCGCCCTGATTAAGGAAGTGGGCGCCAACACCGTCCGTCTGGCCCACTATCAGCACGACCAGCACTTCTACGACCTGTGCGACCACACCGGTTTCGTGGTCTGGGCCGAGATCCCCTTCATCAGCCGCTTCATCCCCGGCAAGGAGGCCCACGACAACACCATCAGCCAGATGACCGAGCTCATCAGCCAGAACTACAACCATCCCTCCATCTTCTTCTGGGGCATTTCCAACGAAATCCTCATCGGCAAGGACCGCGAGGACCTGCGCCGGAACCTGCGTGAGCTGAATGCCCTGGCCAAGCGGATGGACCCCAGCCGCATGACCACCATGGCCCAGGTTTCCATGACCCCCATGGAGAGCGAGCACAACACCATCACCGACGTGGTCAGCTACAACCACTATTTCGGCTGGTACTTCGGCGAGGCCTCCGACAACGGCCCCTGGCTGGACAAGTTCCACGCCCTGTACCCCGACCGCTGCCTGGGCGTGTCCGAGTACGGCTCGGAGGCCATCACCAAGTGGCACTCCGCCTACCCTGAGAACCACGACTACACCGAGGAGTACGCCTGCGAGTATCACCACGAGATGCTCAAGACCTTCGCCACCCGTCCCTACCTGTGGGCCACCCACCTGTGGAATATGTTTGACTTCGCCGCCGACGGCCGCGACGAGGGCGGCATCCAGGGCCGCAACAACAAGGGCCTGGTGACCTACGACCGCAAGCTCAAGAAGGACGCCTTCTATATCTACCAGGCCTACTGGACCACCGAGCCCATGATGCACGTCTGCGGCGAGCGGTTTGTGGACCGCGCCCCCGGCGAGCGGAACGTCACCGTCTACACCAACTGCCCCAACGTCACCCTGGTGGTGAACGGCGTGGAGGTTGCCACCCTGCCCGCTGAGGATCACGCCGCCGTGTTCAAGGATGTGGCCCTGAACGACGGCCCCAACACCGTCACCGCCAAGTGCGGCGACGTCACCGCCAACACCATCACCCTGAACGGTGTGGCCGAGCACAACTACGCCTACGACCTGCCCGAGGGCAACGACGCCGCCAACTGGTTTGACGACCCCGCCGCCCGCGCTGCCCGCAAGCCTCTGGATTACCCCGAGGGCTTCTACTCCATCAAGGACCGGGTGGTGGATCTGCTGGCCAACAGCGAGACCGCTGCCGTCATCCATGACGCCATGCAGGTCTTTGCCAAGAGCAGCATGATGAGCATGATGGGCAACGACAAGGAGGACGATCAGGGCGGCATCATGGGCACCATGCGCCTGAGCGACATGATGAAGATGGCCAGCAAGTCCTTCTCCTCCGACGTCAAGCGCCAGATCAACGAGGCTCTGACCAAGATCAAGAAGAACTGATTTCCTTTCCTACCTCAATTTTCCTCTCCATTTCATTTTTCCTTTCTTTTCCAATCCTTACGGGAGCGGGCGTACTCTGGCGGGTACGCCCGCTTTCCATTTCCGCCGCAAAACAAAAAGCAATAGCCGAACGCATCCTTTCTGCGCATCGGCTATTGCTTTTCTTTTCCCCCTCGCCCAGTTCCAGCATGAGGGAGCCGGCGGTGCCGTCCATCAGGTCCCTGAGCCCTTCGGACAGTTCCTGTGCGCTGGGCGCGGCGATTTTGGACTTTTGCAGCTGTTCCAGCATCCACCGGACCAGAGAGGAATCCAGAGCGACAAACGCAATATTCTTTTTCATGTCCGGTTCCTCCCTCACAGCAGTTCATGATATCGCCGGATATACCACTTTTTGGCCAGCGTGACCCACAGCAGATACAGCAGAACCGTCCCCGCCAGAAACACGAAATAGACCGGCGGCAAGGCGGTCATCCCCATCCATTCCCCCAGCGGGGTGAAGGTGAGGAGGGTGAAAAGCGCTGTGCCCAGCAGGGTGACCAGCATGACGGGCCGGGACGGCCGGCTCTGCACCAGCGGAACGTTCCGGGTCCGCAGCAGATGGAGAATCAGCACCTGGGTCCACATGGACTCCAGAAACCACCCCGTCTGAAACAGCAGGATAAAGTGGACCTGTTCCACGCCCTGCAGGTGGGAAAATCCGCCGCCGCAAACCGAGGGGCACAGGACAAAGAACAGATACCCAAAGGTGGAAATATCAAAAAAGGAGCTGATGGGCCCAAAGAAGCGCATAAAGCGTCCCAGGGTCCGGCCCGACCATTCCAGCGGCCTCGCGCAGGCGGCCTCGTCCACATGATCCCACGGAAGGGCGAGGCACAAAAGATCATACAGCAGATTCAAAAGCAGCAGCTGCAGGGAGGTCATGGGGAAAAAGGGCAGAAAGACGCTGGCGATCACGATGGAAAAAATATTCCCGAAGTTGGAGGACGCGGTGATTTTGATGTACTTTGACACGTTGGCGAAAGCTTTGCGGCCCTCCTGGATGCCTTCCTCCAGCACGTTCAGGTCTTTTTTCAGCAGCACCACATCGGCGGCTTCCTTGACCGCCTCGGCGGCGGTGTCCACCGAGATCCCCACATCCGACTCCACCACCGCCGGCAGGTCGTTCATGCCGTCCCCCAGAAAGCCCACCGTGTGCCCGTTGGCCCGGAGGGTCTGCACCACCTGGACCTTCTGTTTGGGGGACAGCTCGGAAAACACTGCGGTGCGCTCGATGGCCACCGGCCTTTCGTTGTCGGTAAGCCGTTCCAGCTCTTCCCCCGTCAGGTTGCGGGCTGTGTCGATTCCCAGCCGGCGGCAGATGGAAACCGCCACATCCCGGTTGTCCCCCGTCAGCACCCGCACATCCACCTGCAGTTTCTGCAGCCGGCCGATGGCCGCGGCGGCGCTCTGTTTGGGCGCATCAAAAAACGCCAGATACCCCAGCAGAATCAGCCCGTTTTCGTCCTCTCCCGACAGCCGGTCCCGCTGCATCGGCTTATACGCCACCGCCAGGACCTTCATGCCGTCTTCCAGCATGTCGTCCACAATGGCGTGGACGCTGGCGCTGCCCTCGCCTCCCATGCTGCGGCGCTCTCCCTTGTACTCAATCCAGCTGCAGCGGCGGCATACCTCGCGAATGCTGCCCTTCACCAGCAGCAGCTTTTCCTCCCCGCGCCCCACCAGCACGCTGGCAAACCTTCGCTCGTGGTCGAAAGGAAGCTCGTCCAGCTTTTGGTACTGCCCTTCCAGCTCCTGATAATGGATCCGGTGCCCCGGCATTTTCCGGCACCGGACCACGGCCTCGTCCAGATGGTTTTTCACCCCGGTGTGATAAAGGCTGTTCAGATACCCAAAGTCCAGCACCGCCTGGCTCTCGTTGCCCAGGATGTCCATGTAATATTCCAGAGCGATCTGGTCCCCGGTCAATGTTCCGGTCTTGTCGGTGCA
Source organism: Faecalibacterium sp. An192 (assembly GCF_002160175.1). NCBI lineage: Bacteria > Bacillati > Bacillota > Clostridia > Eubacteriales > Oscillospiraceae > Faecalibacterium > Faecalibacterium sp. An192. The sequence goes on along the minus strand of NZ_NFKB01000002.1, from coordinate 125,196 downwards.
GAGGATGTCCATGGCGCCGAAGTTCTGGATCGAGTTCAGGTTCTTGACGATGGTCTGCTTTTTGCCCATGGCGGCGCTGCCTTTGGCCAGACAGGCGTTGATGACCATGGGCAGCATTTCCGGGGTCAGGCCCACCGCCACCGACAGGGCAAACAGAAAAGCCGAAATCCAGTCCCCTTTGGTCAGCCCGCAGGCCATGAACACCACCGGGATCAAAACCGCCATAAAGCGGATCAGCACCCACGCAATGGAATTGGCTCCCTGGTCAAAGCCGTTTTTCCGGTGGGATTCCGCGGTGGAGAAGCCGCCGTACACGGTATCCTCTCCCACCGCCAGCACAATGCCCTCCCCGGTGCCGCCGGTGACCGACGATCCCATGAACACCAGGTTGCTGCAGTCGGCATAGGACCGGGCCTGTCCCCGGGGCAGAACGCCGGCGCTTTTTTCCACAATGGCGCTCTCCCCCGTCAGGACCGACTGGGACACAAACAGATCCTTGGCCGCGGTCAGCCGGATATCCGCCGGGACCCGGTCCCCGGCCAGCAGGCGCACCTGATCCCCCACCACCAGCTCCGTTGAGGAGAGCTTCACCCATTGGCCGTCCCGGAGCACCAGCACGGCGGAGGAAACCATCTGGGTCAGATGGTCGGCGATGCGCTTGGCCCGGAGTTCCTGTACAAAGCGGACCACGCCGCTGGTCAGCAGCATCCCCAAAATAATCACCGGCGTGGTGACGTTGCGGCTGAAATTGGACACCAGCACCACATCGGTCAAAAGGAGATCACCGCCAGCACAAACAGAATCACCGTGAAGGGATTGACAAAAGCCCGCCGCAGCCGGTAGAAAACCGTGTCGGCGGTGCGCCCCGACAAAACATTTTCTCCGTACCGGGCGCGGCTTTTTTCCACCTGTTCCTCACTGTAGCCCTGCTCGGAAATATGAAACGTCCTGTACAGCGCGCCGATGTCCGCCTGTGCGTCATCCAGCACACGCCGATGGACCATGGAAAGCTTTTTCATCTGTCTCACCTCAGTAGGTTTGGTTCGGTCCTGTGTACCGTGTATTATAACATAAAATCCGCGCCGATACTTCGAGGGAAATCTTGCTTTTTTCTTACTTTGCCCGCCGCGGGAACTGTCTGCGTTTTTCCCTCGTCCATGGCGGAAACGCAGAAAACCGGCGTGCCGTCTCTCCGCGAAACAACACGCCGGTTTCTTTTGACGCTTCTGTCCGCCTCCCACCCCCTAGGGGGCGCGAAAGGCCCGCCGGGAATTATCGCTCTTCCCGCATGGCGTCAAACATATCCTTGATTTCGTCGATGCTGTACCCCTGGGACCGCATCTGCCGGGCAAAGGTCAGGTAATCCATGCCGCCCGCGGTGCCCGAAGCGGAGGACCCGCCGCTGGAGCCCGAACCGCTCTTGCTGCCCGAGCCGGAACTGCCCGAGCTGCCCGAACCCGAGGCCTTGGAGGCCGCCCGCATGCTGGCGGCGGCCGCCTCCTGCTGGGCCTGGGTGCGCTTGAGCTCCCATTCACCCTGGGCGATGGCCAGCTTCTGGCTGGTGACGTCGTTGTCAAACTGCTGCTGGGCCAGGGCATCCTGATACTTCTGGGCGGCGGTCTGGTCCTCGTAGGACTGCTGGGCCAGACTGTCCTGACGGAGCTGTTCCTGCATCTGCTGGTTCCATGCCGCGTCGGCCCGGTCGGCCTCGTAGTCCCGGCTGTCGGCGTACATGCTGTAGCCCGCCTGGGCCAGATTGCTGAACAGGGAACCCAGGCCGGTGGTGCCGCTGATGGCCAGCTGGGCCACGTTGCCCAGCAGACCCAGCACGCTCATGACGTTGTTGAAGGTCTGCTGGCGGCGGCTGGCCTCCGCCTCTTCCTCCTGGGTGTAGTAGCCGTACAGGTCGTTCAGGTTGGCCAGGTAGTTGGTGTACTGGGCGTAGTCCTGGGCATAGGCGCTCTCGTAGGCGTCCTGCTTCTGTTCCAGCTGGGTGTAATAGTCGTCCAGCTGACGGTAGTACAGATCCTGGGCGTTCTGCTCCTGGGTGTTCAGGGCGCTGATCTGATTCATCAGCATATCCCCTTCGCTGGTGTAGCTGTCCAGGGCCAGATTGTACAGGGTGGGGATCACGCTGTTCAGCCCGTTCATCTGCTGCTGATAGGCCTGCTGGGCCGCGCTGGTGGCGTAGCTGGAACCATAGCCGCCGGTCAGGGAGGCGGCCTGGGCGGCCGCGTCGGTGCTGGCGTTGTGGGCGTTCTGGCGGTAGGTCTGGGCGTACTGCCGGTACAGCGGGTCGGAGGCGTAGTTATAGGAGAAACTCTCCTGGGACATGGCCTTGTCCAGCAGACTGTTGATCTGGTCCTGGTACTGGCTCTGGTAGGCGCCGGGCCGGCTGGCCTGCCACTGTTCCAGGGCGCTGGCCGCGTTGTTCACCGCCTCCCCTGGCTTGTACTGGGCCGAGGCCAGCGCCTGCTGCACGTCGCTTTTGCTGTTGAGGCCCTGGGTGCTGTAGGGGTCATTTTTGCGATTGGTTGCCATCTGGCTCCCCCTTTCTCACTGCCCGTTCCCCTGGAGCTGGCTTCGCAGCCCCTCCGAGAGGTTGTCGGTGTCGATATTGGTCAAAACATACTGTAACTGTTCCTGCATCTGATAGAGGTAGTTGCGGATCACCCGCGCATCCTCCGGGTTCATGCTGTCGCTCAGCCGGGGCAGGCCCAGCTTGCTCAGCCCTGCAATGCTTGCCATAGGCTAAAAGCTCCTTTCGTTTACAGTCCGCCCCGGGCGGCGGCCATGGTGCGGCTGACGCTGCGAAGGGTCAGCTGTCCGGTGCCGGTCAGCTGAAGGCGGAGGGTGTCGTGGCGGCGGGGAACCAGGGGGATGCACAGCTTTTCCTTTTCATCCCGGGTGCGGGCGGCGGCCAGCTTTTCCCAGGGTCCGCCGTCGCAGCTGGCCCACACTTCCAGCCAGGTCCCCGGCTGGGCGTCCAGCCGCAGGGTCAGCCGGGAGAGGTACTTGTCCTCGCCGTCGTCCAGGCCGATGTCCCCCGTCACCATCTGGAAGGGGATGCCGGTTTCCGCCTGACCCTCCCCTTCGGCGGTCATGACGGCATCCTCGTCCCGGGCCGGGCCCGCCGCCCAGAGGGTCGCGCCGTCCCAGAGATAGAGCTGCCGCCCGCTGGACATCATGTCCAGGGTGCCGGACGCCCCGGGGTCCTCCTGATGCCACAGGCCCCGCTCGGTGTCGTACACCAGCAGCCGGCCTCCCTGGTCGGTGCCCAGCCAGAGGTAATACCGCCCGTCCAGCCATCCGCCGGCGGCCTGCCGGACGGCGGCCAGACCCTCCGGGTCCAGCACGCCGGATACCTTCACCGGCAGACTGCCGTCCCAGGCCATCACCCCCTCGGGGGAGAGATAGTACAGGGTCTCGTTGATGACGCAGAGGCTCCCGGCGGCGTTCTTGGCCACGCCGCGGCACCGCAGGGAACTGAGCTGAAAGTCGGAGGGCTTGGTGCCGCAGAGCTTGTGGAGGGTGTTCTCCTTGAAAAACAGCACATACCCCATGCAGGTGGCCGCGCCGGTAAACCGTCCGTCGCTGCCCACCGTCACCGCATAGCTGTCGGCGGCGGTGTTCCGGTAGGAGAACCAGTTGGTGGGGTCTCCCAGCTTGCAGGAGTAGATCACATTTTCCCCGCTGGAACAGCCCCAGACCCGGTTGTCGCACTCGGTCAGATAGTCCATGTCGGGCACCCGGCGGGTGCACTGGATGGGGCTTTCCACCGTATAGGACAGGGTGTTTTTGCCGTCCAGGCTGGTCCATGTGGCCTCTTTGCCGGTCTGCAGCACCCGCCCGTAGAAGTGTTCGCCTCCCGGCGTCACCTGGACCATCAGCCAGTCATCGCTGACGTCGTAGAGGATTTTCTCCCCGTCCAGGTCATCGCACACCCCGGCGGCCGAGGCGGCGGTGCCCTCCACCGTGACGGTGTCCCACACCGCAAAGTTTTTTCCGATCCCCTCGGCGTTGATCCGGCAGTAGTCCAGGGTCACCGAAGTCCACCGCTCCAGCGAGCTGCTGTAGACTTCCAGCACCCCGTCGGCGTTCCAGGGGCTGGACTGGCTCACCACTTTCAGGAACACCTCCCCGTCCTCGGGGCTTTCGGGCTCGGCCAGCCCCCAGCTCTGGACGGTGTAGGTGTTGCCCTCGGCGTCGCAGGGGGTCATCTCGATGGAGGCGCCCCCGCCGCCCCAGGAAGCCCCCAGGGGCTTGAGGGTGCCGTCGGCGGTGTCAAAGGTTTTCTTGTCGGGGAAAATCAGCACCTGGGTGCCGATGCCCACCAGAATCTTTTTCCCCTCCTCCAGCACGCCGCTGAGGTTCACCGGCTCGTCCCCGCTGTCGGGGGTGTAGGTCAGCCCACCCTTGCGGATGAGGAGAAAGCCGTTCAGATGGTACATCCCGTCCACGCTGTCCAGCTCCCGCAGCCGGCGGCGGGGGGTCCGTGTGGACAGGGCCGGGAAATCCCGGCTGGAAAAATTCTTCCCCGCCGCATACTCTGCCTCGGTGCAGCCGAAGGTCTCGTTCAGGCCCCCGAACACCCGCATCTGCTGGCGGCTGTTTTTGAGGGAGGGCAGTTCAGGCAGATACATACCGCTCCCCCCTTTACCACCGCACCGAGCGGGGCGCAGGCCGGAAACTGCGCCGCAGCCAGACCGCAAACTCGCCCAGCACCGCATTGCAGCGGGACATCTCGCCGCTGTAGCGGTCGTTTTCCCCCAGGGCTGCGTCCACCATGGCGGACAGATAGTGGGGGTACATCCCGTCAAAGGGGAACGGAACCAGCAGTTCCGCGCTGTCCGCCAGCCCGTCGGTCCAGAGCAGGTCTGCCCCCACCCCGTCGAATCCGTCTGCGCCGGCGGGTTCCAAAAGCCGGGTGCGGATTTCCCCGTCCTCCCTGCGCAGCCATTCCTTCATGGTTTCTTCGCCGATCTCACAGCCCGGGCGCAGCGCCCTGGCCTGGTTGATGGCCTCGCCTGCCGTCATCTGCAAGCCTCCTTTCTTTGAAAAAGAGCCCGGCACACCGGTCTGTGGCTGTGCCGGGCTGATTCAGTTTACTTTCCTGCCGCGTCCTCGGCCGCCGCAATGCGGGCGGCGGTCAGATCGTCCTGGCGCTGGCTGTGTTCCAGCACCTCGGCCACCGCCCGGGGCACCTCCACTTCCACGCCCCGGCGAATCTTGTAGTTGACGCCGTTGACGCTGACGAACAGGTCGCCCTTGTAGCGGCCGTTGTCCTTAAACAGGCGGATGCGGACCTTATCCTCTGCCATAGGTCATTTCTCCTTTCTGCCGTTCTGGCTCAGTTGGCGGCTGCCGAAGCCGAATAGCTGGACAGGCTCTCGATGCGGACCATGTACTGTTCCACCAGACGCTCGGCGGCGCGCATGCCCTTCCAGCCCACCGAAGCGCGCTGGTTCAGGGGATCGTCACCATAGCCCAGCTGCTTGACGATGTGCTCCAGGCCGCCGCCCTCCAGCTCGGTGACGCCGTAGGCGTGGGCGCCCAGCACCAGGGTGCCGAACACGGCGTAATGGTCGCCGCCGTTGGCGGGGCAGGTCTCGTCCTTCCAGATCTTGGCCTCGCTGGTCTCAATGAAGCGGATGTTGCCCAGCTTACCGATCTCGCCGCGGTACATGGCCTCGGGGTCAGCGTACTTGTGGACCTCGATCCACTCTTTGCTGGTCTTGAGGTCGTAGGCGGCGTAGGGATGGATGATGGCCACATAGCTGTCGCCCAGGGTGTCGGCGTTCATGGCGCCCAGCTGGGCGGCTGCCTGGAAGAACAGCTTGGGGGTCAGCTTGCAGTCCAGGGTCAGAGCGGAACGGCTGCTGACGGGGGTCTCGGTGCCGTCCTCGGCCACCTTGGGTGCATAGATGACGTTGGTGCCGCCGGCCAGAACGTCACGGGTCAGGGTGTCCAGGGTGCGGCCCGCCTGGCTGGCCAGAATGCGGGTGGCCTGCACCACGTTGTTGTCGATGGCGGTCATCTGCAGCACGTCGGTCAGAGGGGTCCAGCCGCCGTACTGGTGCAGATCGCTCTTGATGGTGGAGACGGTCAGGCTCTGGCCGTCGGGGGTGACGCCCTCGGTCAGAGGGGTGGTAGCCTTGGGCAGGCTGTCATACTTGCGGAACTCGATGGTCTTGCCGCCGCCCACCGGCATGGGGTAGTAGTCGGCGAACTGGTCGTGGACCAGCCGGGGCTCGGCCTGGTCGATCAGACGCTTCTCATAGAAGGTCTTCATCTCGGCGGTCATGCCCGAGGCGGAGGTGGTGTTCTGCAGCTGGCTGGATGCGTCGGCAAAGAACTGCAGGTCAAAGGGGATTTCGTTCTGATTCATAAAGTCGTCCTTTCTTTATCGTGCCATGCCGGCCGAAGCCGGCGCGTATCCTGAAACTTACAGCCGGATCTTGGCCCCGTGGAGAGCTTCCCGCTCGATGGCCTCCCGCTGGGCCCGGCTCATCCGGCTCACGTCGGGGGCGGTGGTGACGGCGGCCTTGCTGTGGATGCCGTTTTCGGCGGGGCGTGCGCCCCGCTCCTGGACCCGGTTCACCACCCCCTGTTCCACGGTGCGGGCGGTGCCGGCCATCAGCTGGTCATAAAAGGCCGCATGGTAGGCCTCCTGCATCCGCATCCCGGGCATCCGCATCATCCGGCGCATGGCGGGGCTTTTCAGCGCCTCACGGAACGAGAACTTGGGGTCGCCCCGGCGCAGCTCGGCCTCCTCCCGGGCCCACTGGCGGTGAAGCGCCCGGATGAACCGGCCCACCTCGCCAATGCCCATCATAGGCTCCCGGCGGGGCTGTTCCTGGGGCCGCAGAGGGGCTGCGTCCTTGGGCTGGGCCGGGGGTTCCTGGGTTTCCTCCGCCTTTTTGCGGCGGCCCATGGTCCCCTCCGCCATGGCCTGGCGCTGCTGCTCCCGGCTGAGGGCGGGGCCCTTTTTGTCCTTCTTGGCAAAGAGCTGCAGGTCGATCATCCCCTCCTCTCCCCGGCTGCTGGTGTCGGCAAACCGCAGGTTGTCGGGGTACCGCTCGGCCAGCAGGGCAAAGCCCGCCTTGGCCAAGTCAAACCCGCCGGCCATCCGCTGATTTTCCCGGGCGTCGGGGCCGGGCTGGGCGGTAATCACCACCCGGGGACCCTCGGGGCCGTCGGACGCGGTACAGGCGGCCTGCTCGGCCTCCGCCGTCATCCAGACCAGGGCCTGCGTCAGAATGCTGGCCCCGGCGCAGACAATGTCCTGGCCTGCGGGGGCGTAGCCGGCGTGCCCCTTGACCTCCAGCCGCCGGGTCACCCCGGCGGGGCCGTCCAGCTCGCTGTAAATTGCTTGGATCATCCGTTGTTACCTCCTTGTGTTGGTGTTCATGGCCCGGGCTGCGGCGGCTGTGGGGCTGGGGCTCTGGGCCGCCTTGACCGTCCGGGTGCCGGCGGCCTTCTGCCGTCCGGCCGACCGGACCATTCCGGCGGCCTGGGTCAGCCGGGCCAGCTGCTGCTGGGCCATCTGCAGCTGACGGGCCATGGTGCCGTTCTGCCGCACCCGCTGGCGGACTTTCTCGATCCCTTCAAAGTCCATCATTTCCAGGGCGGCCAGAGCGGCGTCGGCGTTGGCCGGGTTGAAGAAGCCCAGCTGGTAGCATTCCTTGGCGGTCTCGTTCTGGGTCAGGCGGCTGAAGGTGGACTTTTTGGCCGCCGAGATGGTGATGTCAAACACCGGCTCCCGGCTGCCCAGCTCCACGCCGCCCACGCTGGCGGCCGGCACGGCCCGCAGCGCTGCGCCGCTGAACGGGACAAAGACGTTCTGTCCCTTCTCCCCCGTAATGCGAAAGACCCGTTCCTCGTCGTAGAACTGCCGCATCAGGTCGATGACCAGATAGCACTCCTTGGCAAACGCCCGGTACGCGCTCTTGAGCATATCCCGGGACAGTTTGCTGCCGGCCTCCTGCAGGGCCGCAATGGCCGAAGCCGCCGTCACGCCGCCCGAGGTTCCGCCCTGGCTGATGTCCCGGTTGCCGCTGATTTCCTTCAGCTCGTCCACCCGGCTGTTGCGGTAGGTGATGGAGCTGGACTGCAGCCCCGCGGTCTGAAGCTGATGAAAGGTGTCGTCGTTGAGCCGGCCGGTCACATGGATGATGTCCCGGCCAAAGTCGGCCAGCTCTTCTTCGTTGACCCCGGCGGAATCGCTGAGGACATACCGCTGTTTGGACGCCAGCAGGACGTTTTCGTCCATGGCCTGGTTCATCTTGTCGATGGAATTCTGGCAGTCCTTCATGATGTCGATGTACCCGAAGCCCGCCGGGCTGTCCTCCTCCTGAAACAGCACGTCAAAGACAAAGGGGTACTTGCCGTGGTCGTAGAAGCCTTTTTCGGCCAGACGGGGGTCGTTTTCGCTGGCATAGAGAACGATCCCGTTGCAGAACTTGCAGTAGTGGACCAGTTCCTTGCCGCCGGGGCCCGGCTTTTTGTAGTACCAGTCCACCACCACGCTCTTGTCGGTGGTGTCGATGCTGTCGTCGTGGATGTACCGGGCCGCATCGATGGTGCCGCCGGTGCGGCCCCGCAGCTGGGGCCAGCGGGCGGCCAGCTGGTCCGAATCCTCCAGGCTCAGGCTGAAAAAGTGGGGGCTGTCCTGGATGTCCATAATGCCCGGCTCCCAGTAGAGCATCAGCAGGTTCATGGACCGGATGGCGATTTCGCCCATGCCGCCCCGGGCGGTGGGGTCCCAGAAGATGCCCTTGACGCCGGTGCCCTGCTTGAGCTTGCGCCACCAGCTGTCCGAATAGACCTGTTCGTAGTCGGCCTGTTCCAGCACCACCGGCAGAATGCTGGACAGCATCCGGGCGGTGTTTTCGTCGTCGGCGGCCCGGGGCAGGACGTTGGGCTCGGGGTAGTTGTCCATGGCGTCGGCGTGCTTGCTGGCGATGGAGTTGAACAGCCACCCGCTGGAGGGCTGGGGCTTGCCCTCCATCATCCGGTTTTTGTACTGCTTCCAGTGGGCCATCCGGAACCACAGCTCGTTGTCGATGAGACGCCGGTCCAGCGCCGCCTTGCCGGCCTTGTACTTGTGCAGAATGCGTTCTGCCTCGGCGGCCTGTTCCGGCCCGATGGGCGGTGCGGCCTGGATCTGAATTTCCTGTTCGTGCATGGTTTCACCTCATATTCTGTAGAATGCTGTTTTCTTGCGGGGCCGCAGGTCCAGCGGGTCGTCGGGCGGAGGCGCCGGCGCAGGCCGCACCGGCGGGCTGATGGGGTTTTCCATCAGGACATACCGGCACTCGTCGTAGATGTGGTCCTCCTGACGGGAATCCACATCCTCCACGTTGCTCTCGTCGTACACCAGGGAGGGGATGGTGCGGATAAAGTGCTTGCAGGTGCTGAACACCTGGAACATGGGCCGCCCCTCCCCGTCGAAGGCCAGACGGTAGTGCATCTGCATCTTGCCGGCCAGACGGGTGTTGTCCGCCCCCGACCAGTGGATGCAGGCGGGGGGCCGCTCCATCATGGCGGCAATGCTCTCCCCCCGGCTCTCGTCGAAGATGGCCGGGTCGGCCACTCCGCGGATCACCCGACCCCGGAGAACCGGGTCGTTCTGTTCCGCCTCCCGGATGCGCCGGGCCTGTTCCACCGGGTCCAGCCGCAGACCCTCGTTGGGGCGGCCGGTGCAGCCGTACAGCTCCTTGATCCGGTAGATCCGGCCGTCCTCGTCCACCGCGTACCACCCCACCGAGAAGGGCCGTGAATACCCGAAGTCGTATCCCCGCCAGATCCGCCAGTGTTTGGGGATCTCGAAGGGTTCCACCACATGGGTCCATCGCTGGTCCCGGTAGTGTTCGGGGTCGTTGCGCCACTCGGTGAACACCTGACCCGAAAAGCTGTCCCAGCTGCCGTAGAGCAGCGCCTGCTTTTCGGCCTCCGGCAGGGCGGCCAGACTGGCCAGATACCCCGGGTCGTTGGCCAGCAGGGCGGGGTTGTCAAAGACGCTGGAAGGGATGAACACCCTGGCCCGGGTGAAGGTCCGGGTGGTGCCGTCGGGCATCCGCACCTGGTAGTCCTCCAAAATGGGGGTGCCAGCGGGGGCGGGGGTGATGAACCGCTCTTTGACCCAGCCGTGGCCCACCCCGCCGGGGTTGGTGGTGGCCCGCATATACACCCGGGTGCCGGGCCCGGTGGGACGGTTCCGGCTCATCATGTAGCTGTACTCCTCCCATTCAAAGTGGGTCAGCTCATCAAAGCCGATGAAGTCGAAGGCCTTGCCCTGGTAGTTGGTGCGGTCCTTGGTGTACTGCATGGACCCGAAGTAGATCTTGGCCCCGCTGGGGAAAATCCAGACGTGGGCGGTGGCATTGTACTGGGCGTCGGGAAAAGCCCGCCGGTAGTAGTTCATGCTCTTGTCCACCAGGTCGCTCAGCTGGGGGAAGGTCTTGCGCAAAATCAGAGCCCGGTAGTGGGGGATGTCCACCTGCCGCAGCGCCTCGATCACCAGCGCGTCGCTCTTTCCCCCGCCGGCCGCGCCCCCATAAAGGGCTTCCGGCTCGCTGCGCTCCATAAACGCCCGCTGCCGGGGCTGGGGCTGCCAGATAATGGGGGCCTGCCGGTTCATGTTGATTCCTCCTTTCCCGGCTCCACCGGCGGCAGCAGCACCACGCCGCACTCCGGCCCGCCGCTCTCGCCGCCCTGCTCGCTCAGGCTTCTGGCCACGGCCGCCAGGTCCTTGAGCACCGCTGTGATTTCCTTGAGGGCCTTCATGTCCCCCGGCCCGCCCTCCTGACGCCGCCGCTGGTCCAAAGCCCTTGCCTCCTGCACCAGCAGGCCGCTCAGCAAATCGGTGGTCCGCTGCAAGTCTGACAGGCTGCCGTTCTTTTTTCTCGCCATCGTTTCGCTCCTTTCTGCCGTTTCCCGGCCGCCTGACAACATCCTACCACCGTTTTTGCGTTTCCCCCAGTGTGTCCTTTTGGCTCCCTTTTTCGCTTGCAAAAGCCGCAAAAAAATGCCCCCAAAGGGCCCTTTGTGAAAAAGTTTGCAAACCCTTATAACAGACTGCAAAACAACTTCCAGAGCCTTTGGGGGAGATTTTATGGCGCGCACAAAAAAGCAGTCGGTGCTTAAACAGCTTTATTTCCGCAGCTTCATCATTCTGGTGGTGATTCCTCTTCTGGTGGTGTTCATCGGAGCTTTCAGCATTGTCAGCTACCTGATCCGGGCCGCCTCCATCGAGACCATCGACGCCTTCCAGGAGAGCGTCGCCTCGGTCCTTCAGACCGACGTGCGGACAGCCTCTTTGCAGCTGTCCCACTTTGTGTACGTCAACGACGGGGAGTTCCCCGCCATGGCCGCCCAGGTGTACGACTCGGCCGGGACGGTGCAGTATTACACCACCAGCCAGCAGCTGGAGCGGGCCTTTCACACCGCCATGACCCCGTCGGAGGACATTCTGGGCGGGATGTTCTATATGCGGGACGGCGGCAGCATCTACATGAACAAAGAGATCATGCTCACCTCCAGCGAGGTCCGCGCCGCCTCCTGGTATACGGCGGCCCAGGCCTCTCCCAATCAGGTGCGCATCGGCGGCTACGACACCAGCCGGGTCCGGCTGACCTATCCCGGCCAGAAGAACAACGTCTTTGTCCTGGTCACCGCCATGGCCCTGGACCGCTCGGTGGACAAAAGCAATCAGATTGACCTGATGGCCTTTTTCACCGCCACCCAGGCCGGCGACGTCATCCGCCGGGCCCGGGGCCGCAGCGAGCTGGGCTCCACCGTTCTGCTGGACGAGACGGGCCATGTCCTTTACGGCGACTTCGGCAGCGACGCCCTGCGGGACTTCTTCTCCCAGCACGCCGGGGAGTTCACCCCCGGCAGCAAGAGCCTGCGGGCGCCCCTGCGCCCCGACGGCAGCACCGCCGGATTTTTGTTCCGCACCCGCTCCATCCCCGACACCGGGTGGACGGTGGTCACCTTTGTGGAGGAACGGCTGCTGACCCAGGGGTTCCATATGGTGGGCGGACTGCTGCTTTTGGTGGTGGCCCTGCTGCTGGGTCTGTTCTGTGTGTTCTCCCTGTACTTCCTCAACGCCATTGTGGTGCCGGTCCAGACGGTGGTCCAGGGGATGCGCCAGCTGGAAAACAACAATCTGGACGTCCAGGTCCAGCCCAGCGGCCACCAGGAAATCCGGGATCTGATGGACTCCTTCAACCAGATGGTCCTGAGCCTGAAAAACATGCTGGCCATCAACGCCGAGGCCCAGCGCCGCAAGCATACCGCCGAGATGCAGGCCCTACAGAGCCAGATCAACCCCCATTTCGTGGTCAACAGCCTCAACTCCATCCGGTTCATGGCCCAGGTGGCGGGCTACGACGGCATCCGGGATATGGCGGCGGCCTTTTCGGTCCAGAACTTTCCCCAGGTGGCCCAGCGGTACGGCGGGGAGGTGCGGGAGCGGATGCAGCGCCCCATGCTGGAGCTGGTGCGCCAGATTCCCCGCCTCAGCAATCATGGGGTCATCCGGGCTATCGATCCCTCCTACTATGAGCTGTACTATCGGGTCAGCGATCCCCTGCGGGTTCAGAGCACGGTGGACCTGGCCGTCCGCCAGATCCAGCACGTCTGGAAAGACATGATGAACCTGGAGGTGGCGGTGGGGGTCAGCGAGATGGTCCCCCACACCGAAGCGGTCCAGGCGGCCCGGCAGTGCGCCGGGCTCTGTGCCCTGGCCCAGCTGCGGGGCCCCGGCTCCATCTGCACCCAGTGGCGGTATGGAGCCCTGGCCGGGCTCTGCGCCCGGGAGGCCCCCGCCTGCGCGCCCCTTCTGGACGCTCTGTGGGGCGACAATCCCCAGGAACTTCAGCGGGAGGCCGCCGCCTGGTTTGTGGGCCTGCGGGGAGAGACCGGCGAAAGCCACACCGGCCGGTGCGCCGCCCTGCTGGCGGGGCTGAGCCATCGCCTGGCCCAGTACGGCCAGAGCCTGGGTGCCATCCTGCCCGAACAGCCCGACCTGCTGGGGGTCCTGCAGCAGATGGAATCCGCCCGGGAGCGGGAGCTCTGGCTCCATGGGATTCTCCGCCGGGTCCGCACCGCCTGCACCGCCGGCGCCAGCCAGGCCCAGCCCGACGTCATGGAGCGGGCCCGGGCCTTCATCCGGGACAATTTCGTCAACCCCGAACTGACCCTAAAGACGGTGGCCGACTATGTGGGCTTCAACGAAAAATATTTCAGCACCCGCTTTGCCAAGGAGTGCGGCTGCACCTTCATCAGCTATCTGAACGGGCTGCGGATCGAGCAGGCCGGCCAGCTGCTGCTCCAGACCGACATGAAAATTTATGAAGTCTGTGAGGCGGTGGGCTACCACAATGTTGAGCACTTTAACCATGTTTTCAAGAAAAAGACGGGCGTAACGCCCAAAATCTACCGTCAATCGGGTGAAAATATCTGAAAAAACATCAAGAAATCCAACCCGAGTTCCTATTTTCCTCCCGGTGCGGCTGCTATACTATAGACAACGTAAGGAGAGGACGGACCGACACGCAGCCGTCCTTGTGCCCCACAAGAAAGAGGAGGATCTGAACAATGAAGAAGATTTCACGCCGCTCGTTTCTGAAGGTTGCCGGCGCTGCTGCCGCCACCATGGGTCTGGCCGCCTGCGGCGGTTCCCAGAGCACCACTGCTGCTTCGGGCGGAGCTGCAGCAGGCAGCGAGCTCTCGGGCGAACTGGTTTTCACCATCTGGGACAACAACCTGATGGAATACATCGACTCCAACGACATGGTGGGCAAGTTCCAGGAGAAGTACCCCGACGCTGAAATCGAAGTGGAAAAGATCAAGGACGACAGCGAGTACTGGAACGCCATGAAGATGCGCGCCTCGGCCAACCAGCTGCCCGACGTCATGTTCAACAAGCCCTTCACCCTGTCCCGGTTCAAGGATTACCTGCTGGACCTGTCCGACACCGAGGCCGCCAAGAACAACACCCTGGCCGCCGGCTACGCCGTGGACGGCAAAATTCTGGGCGTTCCCATGACCGCCGGCTACGAGTACGTCTACTACTGGAAGGATATGTTTGAGGAAGCCGGCGTGGAAGTTCCCACCACCTGGGGCGACTTCCAGGCCGCAGCCACCAAACTGCAGGACCACTTCGGCGCATCCGACCCCGACTTTATGGCCATTGCCCTGGGCGCCAAGGACGAGTGGCCCGACTACCCCTTCATGGAGTTCATGCCCGCTCTGGTGAACGGCAACGGCCAGAACTGGAACGACATGGCCAAGGTGGACGCACCCTTTGCAGAGGGCACCGACATCAACATCGCCTATCACCGGATTTATGACCTGTTCACCAGCGGCGTCTTCGGCAAGGACCCCCTGGGCCTGGGCAACGATCAGGCAACCACCCTCTTCGCCCAGAAGAAGGCCGCCATCATCGCGCTGGGCGACTGGGGCCTGCAGAACATCGAGAACGGCGCAGAGAGCATCGATCAGCTGGGCGCCTTCTATCTGCCGGTCCGCGAGAGCGAGAGCGAACCCTTCCGCTACATCGTCCAGGGCGACAGCTTCATGGGCGTGACCACCCACTCCAAGAACCCCGAGCTGGCCCGCGCCTTCATCGAGTGGTTCTACAGCGAGGACTGGTATCCCGGCTACATCGCCTACATTTCCAGCGCCTCCTCCATGAGCAACTTCCCCAAGGACAAGGACCCCGTCCTGGCTGAGGCCGACGCAGCCCAGCCGGATGGCGAGATGGTCATGTACGACGGCGGCGGCGACGACTTCACCGCCATTCAGAACGAGATCGCCTTCACCTTCTCCAACTTCGGTCTGGCCTCCACCATGGCGGTGGCCATCATGGTGCTGATCATCGTGATTTACGTCATCCAGAATAAAATCATCCACGGCGTGATCTTAAAGGAGGACAAGTGAAGATGCTGAACCAGCGTTCTCCCCGCGCCATTCTGGCGCAGTTCCTCAAGCAGCTGGTCTGCCTGAGCATGACCCTCATCGTCATCACCCCCATTTTGCTGACCGTCTTTGCCGCCCTGAAAACCAAGGGCGACATGGTCAACACCTCTCCCCTGATGCTGCCCCCCTTTGACCGGATCACCCTGGAGAACTTCCAGACCGTTCTGAGCAACAAGTATCTTTGGATCGGCTTCAAAAACACCCTTATCATCCTGGCGGTCAGCCTGATTTTCAACGTGCTGCTGGGCACCATCACCGCCTTTATCATCGAGCGCTTTACCTTCCGTGGCAAAAAGGTGATTGTGGGCCTGTTCTTTGCCGGCATGCTGGTGCCCACCTTCGTCACCGAGATTGCCCGCTTCAAGATCATCAACGGTCTGGGCCTGTACAACACCCTGGGCGCCCCCATCCTGATCTACATTGCCTCCGACCTGATGCAGCTGTACATCTACCGCCAGTTCATCTCCACCATTCCCCCGGCTCTGGACGAAAGCGCCCTGCTGGACGGCTGCAGCTACTTCCAGCTGTTCGCCCGGATCATCTTCCCCCTGCTGGCCCCGGCCACCGCCACCGTGGTCATCATCAAGGCCATCGTCATTATCAACGACATGTACATCCCCTACCTGTACATGCCCAAGAACAAATTGCGGACCCTCACCACCTTCCTGATGGACTACGCCAACGCCCAGCAGGGCTCCTGGCAGTCCCTGGCGGCGGGCATCGTCATCATCATGCTGCCCACCATCCTGATTTACATCTTCTTCCAGCGCTATATTCTGGCCGGCGTCGCTGCCGGAGCTGTCAAGGAATAAGGCGCAACGTTCCTTTCTTCTCCCGTCCCGCGGGCCGGCCCCCGCCGGCCGCGCAAAAAACCGGACTTCACAGCCTCGTGAAGTCCGGTTTTTGTTGTCCTGTTTTCTTTTTGGGTTGGGTCGGCCGTTATCCCTCCACCTCGGCCAGGGTGGGCATGGCGGGGATGGCTCCGCGGCGGCTGGTGGTGATGCTGGCGGCCCGGTTGGCGAAAGCCAGAATCTGTTCCAGCTTCTCTACAGAGAGGGCGTTCAGATCCTCTTTGCACAGCTTGGACAGCGCCGCGCCAAAGAAGGTATCTCCGGCGCCGTTGGTGTCCCCCACCTTGCAGGGGACGCCGGCCACATGGCCGGTGGTGTCTCCCATCCGGTAAAAGACGCCGTCGGGACCCAGGGTGACAAAGATCAGCCGGATGCCCTGCCGGGCCAGCTGGGCGGTGCCCTTGGCGCAGTCAGTGGTCCCGGTCAGGAGGGGCAGCTCCTCATCCGACACCTTGAGGATGTCCACCATCTCCAGAGGCGTCTTCATCTGGGCCACAGCGGTCTCCGGGTCGGGCCAGAGGTTGGCGCGGTAGTTGGGATCGTATGTAATGACGGCGCCCATGGCTTTGGCGCGGCGCACCGCGTCCAGGGTGGCAGACCGGGAGGGGTCTGCCGTCAGGCTCACCGAGCCGAAGTGCACCATGGTGGCGCCCTGCAGGGCCTGGTCGGGGATGTCCTCCGCCGTCAGCATGACGTCGGCGTTGGCGCTGCGGTAAAAGCTGAAATCCCGCTCGCCCGACGCATCCACTGAGACCACCGCCATGGTGGTGGGGTGAGCGCGGTCCACCGCCACACCCGACACGTCCACCTTGTTCTCCTCCAGCACCTCGGTCAGGTAGCGGCCAAAGGCATCCGCCCCCACCTTGCCGATGAATGCGGTTTTTGCGCCCAGCCGGGCCGCCGCCACCGCCAGATTGGCGGGCGCGCCGCCGGGGTTGGCCGCAAACTGGGGGATTCCCTGTTCGTTCCGTCCGGTCTGGGTCAGGTCGATCAAGACCTCACCAATCGTTACAATGTCCATTTGCAGCATCTCCTTCTCGGTTTTATGACATCAGATAGTGGATAAAGGCGGCGGCCCGGTCGGGGTTGGGGGATTCCCGAATCACCCCCAGATACACCCGGTCCGAAAAGCCTGCCGCCTCCAGCAAAGGCGACGAAGAAACATCCATCCACAGGCCCGATTCATCCAGCCCTTCTTCCCGGGTCAGAGACGGGTCCAGGGTCCGCAGGTCGGCCAGATACTCCTCCTGCACAAAGGCGTCCCGGGCCTCCTGGTCCATCAGGACCACATCCAGCTGATCCGCCGCCAGGGCCCCCATGATTTTCATGCGGGAGGCGTAGGCATACTGGGGATCGGCGTCCTCGCTCAGCAGCAGGCCATTGTAGAAGTAGACCTGCTGTTTTTCGCTGCTCAAACCCTGCTGTTCCAGGAAGCCGGTGGTTAAATCCTCGGTCAGGTCCTGCCCTGCCGACACGTTCACCAGGGCCAGATACAGCACGTTCTCTTTCCGGGTGGCCTGCCGGTAGCCGATGTAGGCCGCCATATACACCACAATCAGCACCAGGATGATGGGGATTTTGTAATAGGTCCAGATGTGGTCCAGCCGCTTACGGCCGTGGAGGGATTGGATGGTCTGCCAGTCCTCTTTCCATTTAGTGTTCTGCATTTTCTTCCTCTTCCACCGGTTCCGGCGCCCCGCCGCAGGCGTGGATCACCTTCACCAGGAAAAATGAGCACAGCATGGCGCAGCACCCGAACCCCAGCAAAAACGCCGGGGTAAACACCCAGACCACCACCCAGAACATGGCGGCGTAGATGGCCGCCATCAGCAGGGTGCAGACCAGATACCGCAGCCCCACCAGCAGGGAAGTTTTCAGAATGCCGAAGGTGGTGTTTTCAAACCGCGCCAGCAGCGGGAATGCATACAGCAGGACGATGGCGTAGACGATGGCCGCCACAATCAGCAGCGCGGCGATGAGGGTCCAGAGGATGCTGTCGCTCCAGATCCGGCTGAGGACGTAGCCGTCCACCGCAAAAAATCCGCCCGCCGCCAGCAGAATCAGCCACACCTTGGTGGCGGGGACAAAGTTCTGGCGGAACGCCCGGAAGAACATCCCCGTCAGACCCTCGTCCCGGTCCTCTGCCATCTTGAGGGTGACATAGAACAGGGCGGTGGTGGATGCCCCGATGGTGACAACGGGCAGGCTGCACAGCAGCCAGAGAATGTTCAGATAGGCGCTGTAGGTCATCTTGGTGATGAAGGACAGCAGCGGGCGGTCGGGGTTCAGCAGGTCTCTCATACGCTCGCCTCACAGTCTCCGGTGGACTCCCGCAGCACCAGATTGGTCTCGGTGTACACCGTCCGGTAGTTCAGGGAGGGCTCCTTGATCCGGGTCATCAGCAGGTCGGCGGCGGTAAAGCCCATGATCTGCCCATGGATGTGGATGGAGGTCAGCTTGGGGGTCATGAAGGAGGCCTCCTGGCTGTCGTCAAAGCCGCAGATCCAGACGTTTTCCGGGGCGGAATAGCCCAGGGTTTTGAGGGCCCGCAGCACGTCCATGGCCACAAAGTCGTTGGCGCAGACGATGGCCTCGGGCAGCTGGTCAAAGGTTTCCAGCCTGGCCCGGATGTACTCGGCGTATTCCCCTTCTGCGCTGTCCACCATGCACCAGCGCAGACTGTCCGCCAGGCCCAGCCACTCCATGGCGCTCTTGTAGGCCATGTACCGCTCATAGAAGGACTGGCAGTGCCAGATGGGGCCCGCGTAGACGATCCGCTTTTTGCCCCGCTGGGCCATCAGCCGGACCACGTTCTGCACCTCCACCCGGTTGTCCATGTACAGCCGGTCGGCCTTGAGCGGGGGGTGCAGGTCCATCACCGGCGTATCCACAAACAGCAGCGGAATCCCCTGCCCGCACAGCATCTGTGCATAGTCGTAGTCAAAGACCTCAAAGCAGATGATTCCGGCCGTCCGCTCCAGGTCAACCGAGGCCGGCAGGCTGCAGGCCTTCAGATCGGCCGGCGAAATCCGGTGGATGGTCATGCAGTAGTGCAGATGCTGAATTTCCGACTGGAACCGGTCCTGCATCATGGATGAAAAATGGGAATTGCTCAAAAAGCAGGTGGTCAGCATCGCGATTTCCCGCTTGCCGTCGGGCTTGGCCGGCTCGCGGTTGTCTTCCTGAAACAGGGGCAGATAGGCGAACTGCTTGTACCCCATTTCGGCGGCCTTGCGCAGGATCTTTTCCCTTGTGGCGTCCGCCAGCGCGCCGGTATTGTTGATGGCTTTGGATACCGTATTGCGCGACAGCTGCAGCTCGTTGGCAATGTCCTGAATCGTCACTTTGTTGGCCATGGTGTCCCCCTCCTTCTTTATAATAAAAGTTTGGTTCTGATTGCTAGTATAGTGCAAATGCACGGATTAGTCAAATGTAAAAATGTAAAACGGAAATTTGCACAAATGCACACTTCGCATTTTGTGCAACCAGATAAATCCACAAAAATTCTTTCGGATTCACGGAAAATATCATTGACTTTTGACCACAGGTATGGTATAAAGATGCTGTCAGGAATTTACATTTGCACACTTCCAGCTCAGTTCACGCACAAGCAGATGTGCAAACGTAACTTCAAACGTCACCAAGATCACATTGAAAGGGAGGATTTGAATCCATGAAAGCAAAAGCGTCTCCGTCCGGGACGGTTGCGGTCTCATCCCGGCAGCGCTGGCACAACACCTGTGTCTATGTACGGCGTCACTGGCAGCTGTACCTGCTGTTCATTCTGCCGGCCGTTGCGCTGACCTTGATTTTCAAGTACGCGCCCATGGGCGGCGTCCTGATCGCGTTCCAGAACTATAACCCCTTCAAGGGCATTCTGGGCAGCGAGTGGGTGGGCTTCGACAACTTTGTCCGGTTCATGTCGTCGCCCGACTTCCAGCGCTATCTGGTCAACACCCTTAAGCTGAGCGTCTATGGCCTGCTGTGGGGCTTCCCCATCCCCATCATCCTCGCTTTCCTGCTCAACCGCATCGAGAGCAAAAAGATCAAGCAGAAGGTCCAGCTGGTCCTCTACATGCCCAACTTCATCTCGGTCATCGTCCTGTGCGGCATTGTGCGTGTGCTGCTGTCGGTCACCGGCCCGGTCAATGGCCTGCTGAACACCAGCATCAACTTCATGACCCTGCCCGAGGCCTTCCGCCCCATCTACATCATCAGCGGCATCTGGCAGGGCGCAGGCTGGGCCTCCATCATGTACACCGCCTCCCTGTCCAACGCCAGCAAGGACCTGAAGGAAGCCGCCATGATCGATGGCGCCAACCTCCTGCAGCAGATTGTCACGGTGGAGTGGCCCGCCATCAAGGACATGGTGGTGATCCAGTTCATCCTCCAGGCCGGCAACATCATGAGCATCGGCTTTGAGAAGGCCTACGCCCTCCAGACCGACCTGAACCTCAGCTCCTCCGAGATCATCGCCACCTACGTCTACAAAAAAGGCCTGCTGGACGGCGACTACAGCTTCTCCACGGCTGTGGGCCTGTTCAACACCGTCATCAATGTCATCCTGCTCATCGCCGTCAACAAGGTTGTCGCCAAGCTCAACGACGGCAAGGGACTGTAAGGAGGCGCCCCACATGACAGTCAAGAAGAAAAAATCCAAAATGGCCCTCTACACCCGCCAGGACAAGGCCATCCTGTACTTCGGCTACTTCCTGCTGGCCCTGTTCGTCATCGCCATCATCGTGCCGGTGGTGTACATCATCTTCGCATCCTTCATGGACCCCGTCACCCTCCAGAACAAGGGCATCACCTTTGATTTCAGCAAATGGACCCTCACCGCTTACGAGCGGGTGGCCTCCGACGCCCAGATCTGGATCGGCTTCAAAAACGCCGTCGTCTACTCGATTTTGTTCACCATCATTTCGGTGGCGGTGACCATGCTGGCCGCCTACCCCATGTCCCTGCCCGACTTCAAGGGCAAGAAAATCTTCAACACCCTGTTTGTCATCACCATGTTCTTCGGCGGCGGCCTGATCCCCACCTACCTGCTGATCAACAACCTGGGCCTGCTGGATTCCATGTGGGCAGTGATTCTGCCCGGCGCTTTCAGCGTCTGGAACATGATTATTGCCCGGACCTACTACCAGGGCATCCCCCACGAGCTGCGGGAAGCCTCCGACGTGGACGGCGCCAGCGAGATGCTCTATTTCTTCAAGATCCTGCTGCCGGTGTGTATGCCGGTGGTGGCCGTGCTGGCCCTGTGGCAGTTCGTGGCCATGTGGAACAGCTACTTTGACGCCATGATCTACCTGAACGACACCGCCAAGCAGCCCCTGCAGCTGGTCCTCCGCTCCATCCTGATCCAGAGCCAGCCCGAGTCCGGCATGATCGCCGACATCCAGAGCACCGCCGAGCGCGCCCAGCTGGCCGAGCTGCTGAAATACGCCACCATCATCATCTCCAGCCTGCCTCTGATCGTCATGTACCCCTTCTTCCAGAAGTATTTCGACTCCGGCATCATGGCCGGTTCCATCAAGGGCTGATCCCACCCCACCATCCAACCTGTACTGATAAGGAGAACGATTATGAAAAAGCTGATTTCCCGCCGCAATTTCCTCAAAGCCTGCGCTGTAACCGGCTCCGCCTTTGCCCTGACTGCCTGCGGCAGCAAAGGTTCTTCCAACGATGCAACCGCCGCTGTGGAAGTGACCGGCCCGGTGGAATTCCCTCTGGCCGAGACGGTGACCCTCACCGGCACCACCAGCTATCCCGCCGGCAGCGAGTCCCAGCCCAATAACCGCACCATCTTCAAGCGCCTGGAGGAGTCCACCAACATTCACATCGAGTGGACCGCCATCCAGTCCGACCAGTGGGGCGACAAGATCTCCCTGACCATGGCCAACCCCAACACCCTGACCGACTTCATCTTCAGCGCCGACTTCTCGGACAGCAACCTGCTGCGCTACGCAGACCAGGGCGTCATCGTCAGCCTGGAGGAGTACATCGACACCTGCATGCCCAACCTCAAGACCGTCTTTGACAAGTACCCCGAGTACCGCACCATGTGCACCGACACCGAGGGCCACATCTGGGCCCTGCCCTGGATCGAGCAGCTGGGCGCCAACAAGACCGCCATTCAGACGGTGGGCGGCATGAGCTTCATCAACACCAAGTGGCTGAACTTCCTGGGCCTGTCCATGCCCACCACCGTGGATGAGTTCGAGCAGGTGCTGATCGCCTTCCGCGACAACGCCGCCTCCATCAAGAGCGAGTACGGCATCGACGGCGATATCATCCCCATGTCCTGCATCATCAACGACGGCGACCAGGACCCCGGCATCCTGATCAACGGCTTCGGCGAGGGCTACGGCGACATGGACAAGAGCCGCCACATCGCCGTCACCAATGACCTGAAGGTCATCTGCGCCGCCACCCAGCAGGGCTACCGCGACGGCCTGGAATGGCTCCACAAGCTGTACGCCGAGAACCTGATCGACCCCGAGTGCTTCACCCAGGAGTGGTCCACCTACGTTTCCAAGGGCAAGGCCGGCCGCTATGGCGTCTGCTTCAGCTGGGACGTGGCCAACATTGACAACCTGACCGACTGGCAGCCCCTGCCCCCGCTGGCCGCCGACACCACCAACATCACCCCGCAGAACGGCTCCTTCACCAGCGGCTTCAACCGCGGCCGCTGCGTGGTCACCGCCAAGGCGGCCAACCCCGCCCTGGTCTGCGCCTGGCTGGACCAGATGTACATTCCCATCCAGTCGGCCCAGAACAACTGGGGCACCTACGGCGAGGAGGACGAGTTTGATATCTTCGAGATGTCCACCAACGCCGACGGCGAGCCCATGCTGAAGCACGCTCCTCTGGGCGACGCCTCCCCCGTGGAAGTCCGCGAGGCCGAGTGCGTGGGCGGTCCTCTGGCGGTGCTGGACGAGTACTACGACGTCTACGTCACCTGCCCCGACGACGCCCAGTACCGTCTGGACTGGATCGAGCAGATCTACACCCCCTACATGAACAACGAGTACGTCTACCCCAACGTCTTTATGAGCAGTGAGGACACGGTGGAGATTTCCAACCTCCAGGCCGACCTGACCTCCTACATGAACACCTGCAAGGCCAACTGGATCATGAACGGTCTGACCGACGCCGAGTGGAACGAGTACCTGGACAAGCTGGACGCCTACCGTCTGCCCGACTACCTGAACATCATGCAGAAGTATCTGGACGCCTACTACGCCTGATCTTCTTTCCCCACTATACCGAATACGGAGCATCCCGGGCGGCCCGCCCGGGGTGATCTCCCACAGGAGACACCATGAACAGCCCGATTTTACAGAAAGCCCGCGCCTATGAAGCGCAGCACGGCCCGGAGATTCCCGCCGGACAGCGACCCGTCTATCACCTGACCCCCTGGGTGGGCTGGATGAACGATCCCAACGGCTTTTGCTTCTATCAGGGTCAGTACCATCTGTTTTATCAGTATTACCCCTACAAGACGGTGTGGGGTCCCATGCACTGGGGCCACGCCGTCAGCCGGGACCTGCTCCACTGGGAGTACCTGCCCGCAGCCCTAGCTCCCGACGCTCCCTTTGACCAGGACGGATGCTTCTCCGGGTCGGCGGCCCAGCTGCCGGACGGGCGGATGCTTCTGCTGTACACCGGCGTCCGCCGGGAACAGCAGCCCGACGGGGAAGTCCGGGACATCCAGACCCAGTGTGTGGCGGTGGGCGACGGCCTCAACTACGAAAAGCCCGCCCAGAACCCGGTCCTGGACGCCAAAGACCTGCCGGAGGGCTGGAGCCGGTTCGACTTCCGGGACCCCAAGATCTGGCAGGAGCCGGACGGCAGCTACTCTGCCGTCATCGTCGGGCAGGGCAGGACGGAGGGCGGCGCGGCCCTGCTGTTCCGCAGCGCCGACGGCTTCCACTGGGAATATGTCACCATTCTGGACGCCAGCCGCGGCGAGTACGGCGTCATGTGGGAATGCCCCGACTTCTTCGAGCTGGACGGCAAGCAGGTGCTGATGGTCGGCCCGATGGAGATGCACGCCCGGGACGAGTACCACAACGGCCACTGTGTCATCGCCCTGATCGGCAGCTACGACCCCGAGACCTGCCGCTTCACCCGTGAAAGCGTCCAGCTGATGGACGAGGGCATCGACTTCTACGCCACCCAGACCCTGCTGGCCCCCGACGGCCGCCGCATCATGACGGCCTGGATGCAGGCCTGGGCCGGCATCAGCGACAAACCCCACGGGGCCAAATGGTTCGGGCAGACCATCTGCCCGCGGGAGCTGCACATCCGGGACGGCCGCATCATTCAGACCCCTGTCCGGGAGCTGGACGCCGTGCGCGGCGCGCGCGTCCTGCACGAAAACGTCCGCATCGAGGGGGAGACCGCCCTGGAGGGCATCGGCGGCCGGGTGGCCGACCTGACCTTGACCGTCACCCCCGAGGCGGGCTGCCGCACCTTCACCGTCAAGCTGGCCGCAGACGCCGGCCACTGCACCACCCTCACCTATGAGCCGCGCACACGGCGGCTCACCCTTGACCGGAGCCAGGCAGGGTTCCATCAGGATATTGTCCACATCCGCAGCTGCACGGTGCGCGGCGAGAGCGAAACGCTCAGCCTGCGCATCCTGCTGGACCGCAACAGCGTCGAGGTCTTTATCAACGGCGGCGAGCAGACCATGACGGCCTGCATCTACACCCCCCAGGAGGCCGACGGCATCACCTTTGCCGCCGACGGCAAAGCCCTGGTCACCGCCGAACAGTACCAGCTCTCCTTCTGATTTTCCCGATCTTCTTCACATTCTCCAAGCCATACAGGCAAGCAGGCCCCCGCTTTGGCGCAGCGCCAAGGCGGGGGCCCGCCTTTTTGCCCCTCCGCCCCGCAGATTGCCCCAACTCTACGCTCCGTGTGTGTACATCGGCCCGCCCGTCTGCTACACTGATAGCGAAAGGAGGCCCCGCCCCATGGATCAGATCAAGATCGGGCATTTCATTGCCGACACCCGCAAAGCCAAAAACCTCACCCAGCGCCAGCTGGCCGACGCTCTGTCCATCAGCGACAAGACGGTCAGCAAATGGGAGACCGGCAAAGGTCTGCCGGATGTCTCCCTGATGCTGCCCCTGTGCCGGGCGCTGGAGATCACCGTCAACGACCTTCTCACCGGCGAAAAGGTCTCTGCATCCGACTATCAGACCAAAGCGGAGGAAAATATGATGGATCTCATCAAGGAAAATCAGGAAAACAAAAAGCGGATGGTTCTGTCTGTCATCTGCGGCACCATCACCGTCATCGCAGTGTGCTCCCTGGTCATCATCGCGTCCTATCTGGAACTGCCCATCGCCGTGCGGATTCTTTTGATTCTGCTGGCTCTGGCCACCGCCGTGGCCGGCGTGGGGGCGGCCGCCGTGCTGGACGCCCAGGCCGGCTACTATGAGTGTCCCGCCTGTGGGGCGACCTTTGTCCCCACCCTGGGCGCCTATGTCAAAGGCTATCACACCTTGACCCGGCGCCGTCTCACCTGCCCCACCTGCGGCAAAACCAGCATGTGCCGCCACCGCATCATCCGCTGAAGCAAGATTCCGCCCCAACAAACAGAGCGGCATGGCCCTTCCGGTCATGCCGCTCTGTTGTTTTTTGCGTTTGGTTTACCCTAAGTTTTCAATGGTATCAAACAGCCCGGCGGCCCGGTCGATGGCCTCCTTGCTGCCAAAGGCACAGCGGACGCCCTGGGCCATCTTTTCGGCCAGGCATCCAAACTCCTGCTGCAGCCATTCGCTGGTGACACCGCAGATGGCAGCCCGGTCGGCGGCGGCCATGGCATCGGTCACACCGCAGAAATACCGCCGGTCTGCCTCCAGAGCCTGCTGCCGCGGCTTGCGGGGCGGGTCCACCTGGGCCACGGTGCCCACAATGCACTCGTTCAGGGCGGCGGGGGTGTATTCCTTTTCCGCCAGCAGGGCCGGACCCTCGGCGAAGCGCTTGTAGCTGCCGCCGGCGTGGGGGTCGCGGTAGGTGTAAATCAGCTCCATGTCGGCCCGGCTCAGCATGCCGGTGCCGTAGGCGCCGCCCTTTTCCCGGATGACCTGCCACAGATACTCATAGCTCATGAAGCGGGCCAGAACTTTCCGGGCGGCGCTGCCGGTTCCCGGCCAGGCCAGGACGTCGTAGTTCACCCCGCCCTGGATGACAAAAGCCTCGTTCCGGGGCGCGGGCAGGGGTTCGCTGTAGGGCTGGGCCGGGGCGCGGCCCTCCGCCGCAAAGGCGCTGCCGGGCAGCAGCTCCCGCAGCCGCCGGCAGGCGGCCTCGCTGCCGTGACAGGCCACTGTCAGGGCGCAGTGATTCAGAATCTTGTCCCGAACTGCCTCCAGACGGGCCGACAGGCCCGCCCAGTCTTTGGCTTCCAGCAGGGCGCAGATATGGCGGTACAGGCTGACGCCGCCGTTCCGCTCTCCCAGGGCGGCATTCACCGAGAAGCAGCGGCCCGCCCGAAGGATGGCGTAATTGTGGCCGCTCTGGATGAAGTCCTGCTCAAAGTTCAGCTTGAACTGTTCCAGCACCTGCTCAAAGGCCGCCTCGGCCTGGGGGCCGTCCAGACGGGTCTCGTAGAGCAGCTCGCTCATCAGCTCCACCGCCTTGTCCAGGTTCCGTTCCAGCAGGCTGGTCCGGGCCTCAAACTTGGCGATGCAGGGCTGGCCCTCCTGGCGGCCGGCCCAGTGGTCGGTGGACACCACACTCTCACCCAGCCAGGTGTTCCGCAGGGTGGTCAGCTCGATGGCAGTATGGCGGCTGCTGTCCAGCTCTTCCAGCAGGAAGGGCAGCAGGGCCGCGTCGCTCATCTCCTCGGGGGTCAGGGCGCCCATATCGTAGTAGAAGTTCAGGTACAGGCTGCCGGTAGTGGGCCGGGTCACCAGGGTCAGGCCGGCCACGTCCTCCACCTGGGCGGCGGCAAAGTGGGGCGGCTCGCTCAGGTCGGCCACCGTCAGGGGGTGGTCCAGCTGGAGTTTGCCCTCCTGCCGGGCCGAGGGGGCATCCTCATCCCGGGGCTTTTCGGGGACCAGAATCACCTCCACCGGGTCGGGCGCAAACAGCTCGCCCAGCAGCTGGGTATACCAATCGGTCCCCAGCTTGCCCCGCAGGAAGGCGAAAATCTCCTCCGGCCGCAGGTCGGACATGGGGTCATCGGTATGGAGCCAGCCGGTCACCGCCTCGATGGCCGCCAGCACGCCGTCCGGCAGGCTGCCGGGCCGCTCGGTGACCTGGAATTCCAGAGAGTTGATGGAGGCGGTCAGCATCTCATCCGGGATGCCCTCGGCGCAGATTTTGGCCACGCCCTCCTTGACCGCCGCCCCAAAGCGGGCAGCACGCTCCTTGTCGGTGCCCTTGAGCAGCAGCTCCAGCACCGGCTGCTGAACCGAACTGTCAAAGCCCACGTCAATGTCGGCGCCCAGGTTCTGTTCCAGCAGGTATTTTTTCAGGGGGGACTGGTTGGTGCTCAGCAGGGCATCCAGCAGCAGGTTCACCGCCGTCTGCTTTTCCGCCTCGTCAAACCGGCCGGTGTACCAGCCCAGCGCACACTGGACCGGCACCGTCTCGGGGGTCTCGGTGGTGTAGGTCACCACTTTTTGGGTTCCAGCCTGGGGATACTGAAGAGGGGTGCGGGGCCGCGGTGCCCCCTTGGGCATCCGGCTCAGATAGTTCTCGTCCAGGAAGGCCAGCTTTTCGGCCATGTCCATCCGGCCGTACAGGGTGATGCAGCAGTTGTCGGGCCGGTAGTGGCGGCGGTAAATCTTCACATACTGCTCATAGCTCAGGCCGGGGATGGAGGCCGGGTCGCCGCCCGACACAAAGCCATAGCCGTTGTCGGGGAACAGGGCGGCGTTGAGGGCGGCGTCCAGCTGGGCCTCGGGGGTGGCCAGGGCGCCCTGCATCTCGTTGTAGACCACGCCGCTGAAATGGCCGTCCTCCTCCCGGTGCCAGGCCTCCTGGTCAAAGACCGAACGTTCCTTCATGGCCAGCGGGCAGAACACCGCATTGAGATAGACGTCCATCAGGTTGCGGAAGTCCGCCTCGTTGGGGGTGGCGAAGGGATACACCGTCTTGTCCGGGAAGGTCATGGCGTTGAGGAAGGAAGCCATGCTGCTCTTGACCAGCTGCATAAACGGCGAAGATACCGGGTACTTCTCCGACCCCGACAGCACCGAGTGTTCCAGAATATGGAATACGCCGGTGTCGTCGCAGGGGAAGGTCCCGAAGCCGATGCCGAAAGCTTTGTTCTCGTCCTGGTTCTCAATCAGGAGGACGGTGGCGCCGCTGACGTCGTGGGTCAGGGTGGTGGCCGTCCCGTGGAAGATGGGGCTTTCCTCCCGTTTCACCAGGGTATAGCCGGGGTACACGGCCCCCGGGGTGGGGTTCTTTTCTTGATCCTTCATGTTGGTTCTCCTTATAAGGGGGTAAAGGTTTGTTTCTATTGTATCATTCCCCGGCGGGAAAGGCAATCAACCGGGAAAAATCCCTTTTCCCGCCCGGCGGGCCGGGCGTTCGAATTTTGCCGCCCGCTCCTTGCAAAATATTCTGTCCTGCGTTATACTTTTATCAAATAGAAATCGTTTTCAGTCACCCATCCAAACGGAGGAATCCTCATGAATATCACTGAATTCGCCGCCTACGCCGGCGTATCCAAAGCGGCCGTCAGCCGCTATTTCAACGGCGGTTACCTCAGCGAGGAAAAACGCGCCCGCATTGCTGCCGCGGTGGAGGCCACCGGCTACCATCCCAGCCTCCAGGCCCAGATGCTGCGGACCCGCCGCACCCGGCAGGTCCTGGTGATCCTGCCCAAGCTGTCCAGCGAGAGCTGCGCCCGGATGGTGGAGGGCATTTCGGACGTGCTGGACCAGAACGGCTACCAGCTGCTCCTGGTCAACACCGCCAACGACAGCGCCCGGGAGGTGGCCGCCCTCAACCTTTTGCAGCAGAACACGGTGGACGGCGTCATTCTGATCGCCACCATCTTCACCCCCGAACACCGGACGGTGCTGGCCAGCCTCAAGCTGCCGGTCATCATTCTGGGCCAGGAATATCCCGGCTTCTGCTCGGTGTCCCACGACGACCGGGGAGCGGCTTACGCCGCCACCGCCCACATGCTGGCCAAAGGCCGCCGGGCCCCGGGATTCCTGGGGGTGACCATGCTGGACAAGGCCGCCGGCCTGGACCGCCGCCGGGGTTTTGAGGACGCCCTGCGGGAGGCCGGGGTCCCCCTGCGGCCCGGCCGCACCAGCATCGCCGCCTTCAACATGGAGTCGGGCTACGAGCAGGCCAGCACCCTGCTGGAACGGGACCCCTCCCTGGACTGCCTGTTCTGCGCAACGGATTCCATCGCCATCGGCGCTCTGCAATATTGCCGCAGCCACAACATTCGGGTCCCCGAGGACCTGATGGTGGCCGCCGTGGGCAACAGCGAGGCGGGCCGGGTGGCCTATGTCCCCATCACCAGCGTCCAGCTCCACTACCGGACCGCCGGGCAGATGGCCGCTGAAATGCTGCTGCAGCATCTGGCCGACCCCCACGCCAAACCCGAGAACCGGGTGCTGGACTATGTCCTGCGTCCCCGCGCCTCCACCGGCGACGCCTCCCCGGAGGAGAACATCTGGGCAGAATGACGGGGTTTCGTCCTGAAACATTCTGAAATCGATAACGCAATATCCCCTACTTTGTCTCATTTGCGAATGGAAATTTTGCGCAAAACCGTCTATACTAGAGGCACAAAGTGAAATCGTTACCGCCTTCCTTTCTGCAAAGGCGGAGCGATCCGCGCACACGGTTTTTATGAGAAAGGAGAAGCGTTTATGGATTACAACAAGGCAGCGCAGCAGGTCCTGGATGCCGTCGGCGGTTCCGGCAACATTGTATCGGCGGCCCACTGCGCCACCCGGCTCCGCCTGGTGATTGCGGACAACAGCAAGGTGGACAAAAAGGCTCTGGAAGATGCCGAGGGGGCCAAGGGCGTCTTTGAGGCCCAGGGCCAGCTCCAGATCATCTTCGGCACCGGCACCGTCAACAAGGTGTATGACGCCTTCATCGCCCTGTCGGGCGTCCAGGGCGGCACCAAGGAGGACGTCAAGCAGGCCGCAGCCGCCAAGGCTCCCCTGCCCCAGCGTCTGATCAAGACCCTGGGCGACATCTTTGTCCCCATCATCCCCGCCATTGTGGCCTCCGGCTTCCTGATGGGCATTATGGAAGCCCTCAAGTTCATGGTCAACAACGGCTTTCTGGACATTGACACCTCCGGCTCCATCTATGTGTTTGCAGACCTGTTTTCCAACACGGCCTACACCTTCCTGCCCATCCTGATCGCCTTTGCGGCGGCCAAGGTCTTTGGCGGCAACCAGTTCCTGGGCGCCGTCATCGGCATGATCATGATTCACCCCAACCTCCAGAACGCCTGGACCGTCTCGTCGGGCGTCGAGGTGATGCAGCCGGTGTTCGGCGGCCTTTATTCGGTGCCTCTGGTGGGCTATCAGGGCCACGTCATCCCGGTCATCATCGCCGTCTGGGTCATGTGCCAGATTGAAAAGCGGCTCCACAAGGTGGTCCCCGCCATGATCGACCTGTTCGTCACCCCGCTGGTATCGGTTTTCGTCACCGGCTACCTGACCCTGGCCGTCATCGGCCCCATCTTCACCACCATTGAGAACGGCATCATCGGCGGCGTTCAGGCCCTGATCACCCTGCCCTTCGGCATCGGCTCCTTTGTGATGGGCGGCCTCTACGCCATCACCGTGGTGGCCGGCATCCACCATATGTACACCATCATCGACCTGGGCCAGCTGGCACAGTACGGCTTCACCTACTGGCTGCCCCTGGCCAGCGCAGCCAACATGGGCCAGGGCGGCGCTGCTCTGGCGGTTGCCCTCAAGAGCAAGAACGCCAAGGTCAAGTCCATGGCTCTGCCCTCTGCCCTGTCGGCCTGCATGGGCATCACTGAGCCCGCCATCTTCGGCGTCAACCTCCGCTTCTTCAAGCCCTTCATCGGCGGTCTGGCCGGCGGCGCCTGCGGCGCGCTGTACGCCAGCATTGTGGGTCTGGGCGCCACCGGCAC
The DNA here is from genome assembly GCF_002160175.1 of Faecalibacterium sp. An192. Taxonomy (NCBI): domain Bacteria; kingdom Bacillati; phylum Bacillota; class Clostridia; order Eubacteriales; family Oscillospiraceae; genus Faecalibacterium; species Faecalibacterium sp. An192. The sequence goes on along the minus strand of NZ_NFKB01000002.1, from coordinate 94,242 downwards.
CGGCGTCACCGGCATCTTCGGCGTTCTGCTGTGCCTGCATCAGCCCATTCAGTACATCATCACCATCGCCATCTCCTTCGTGGTGGCCTTTGTGGTCACCTGGGTGATCTGGAAGCCGGAGGACACTGCCGCATGAATGCACTGCAGCGCGACCTGAAACGTCTGGTCCCCCTGATGGAGAGCCTGGAGACTCCCCGGGTGGCTGCTGACCCCCACCGCCAGCAGTTTCACATCCAGCCGCCGGTGGGCTGGCTCAACGACCCCAACGGCCTGTGCAAAATCGGGGACACCTACCACGTTTTCTACCAGTACAGCCCCTTCAACCCCGACGGCGGGGTCAAGATGTGGGCCCATGTGACCAGCACTGACCTGCTCTACTGGGAGCAGCAGCCGGTGATCCTCTACCCCGACGAGCCCTTTGACTGCCACGGCGCCTACTCGGGCTCGGCCCTCTACGAGGACGGCCAGCTCTGGCTGTTCTACACCGGCAACATCAAATTGCCGGAGGGGGACCACATCAACACCGGCCGGGAGAACAACCTCTGTCTGGCCACCAGCCGGGACGGCATCACCATCGACACCAAGACCTGCCTGCTCCACAACCGGGACTACCCCGACGGGCTTTCCTGCCACGTCCGGGACCCCAAGGTCTGGGCCCAGGACGGCCGGTACTATCTGGTGATGGGCGCCCGCACCGCCGACGGCCAGGGCGAAGTCCTGGTGTTTGAGAGCAGCGACAAGCTCCACTGGCACCACTGCAACACCCTGACCACTCCCCAGCCCACCGGGTACATGTGGGAATGCCCCGACCTGTTCGAGCTGGACGGCCAGTGGTATCTGATGACCTCTCCCCAGGGGATGGAGTGCCAGAACCAGTACGGCTGCGGCTACTTCCCCCTGTACGGGGACTTCCGGGGCGAATACACCCTGGGCGAATTCCACCTGCTGGACCACGGCTTTGACTATTACGCCCCCCAGAGCTTCACCGACGGGGTGCGGCGGCTTCAGTTCGGCTGGATGGGAATGCCCGACGCATCCTACACCAACCCCACCGCCCGGCAGGGCTGGCAGCACTGCCTGACGGTGCCCCGGGAGCTGACCCGGGCCGCCGACGACTCCCTGCTCCAGACCCCCGCCGCCGAGCTGAAAGCCCTTCGCGGAGAGGCGGTCTCCCTGGCCGCCAACCAGACCCAGACCGTCGGCCCCTGCTTTGAGCTGGCTGCCGTCCCGCTGGGCAGCTTCTGCCTGACGGTGGCCGAGGGCCTGGTCCTCTCCTACGATGAGGCCAGCCGGACCGTCTCCCTGCGGTTCACCGACGCCGCCCTGGGCAGCGGCCGGGAGGAGCGCCACCTGACTCTGGAAGAACCCTGCCGGGCCCTGCAGGTGCTGGCCGACGCCTCCAGCCTGGAAATCTTCCTGAACGGCGGTGCCGCGGTGCTGAGCACCCGCTACTATCCGGCCCCCGGCCCGGTGCCGGTCCGCCTGAACGGCACCGACGCCACCCTCTGGCCTCTGGCCCTTTCCTGAACGGGTTTTCCACATTTGGGCAGCGCAGGGCGCTGGACCCCATATAAATAAGAAGGTAAATATCCGCGCCATTCAACGGCGGACAGGTTTTCCCTGCCCGCCGTTGGGTGCTGTGCGGCGTTGATTTCAACCCATACCATGAAGGAGGAACCACCAATGTCCGGTCACACTCTCTTTTCCATCGGCGAAGCCCTCATTGACATGATCCCCACCAAGAGCGGCTGTTCCTTTGCCGAAGTGCCCGCTTTCAGCCCCCGGGTGGGCGGCGCGCCCGCCAACGTCTGCGGCGCCTTCACCGCGCTGGGCGGCCACTCGGCCCTGCTGACCCAGCTGGGGGACGATCCCTTCGGCCACAAGATTGCAGACGAACTGGCCGGCCACGGCATCGACGTCAGCCGGGTATCCTTTACCGACAAGGCCAACACCGCTCTGGCCTTTGTCACCCTGGGCGCCGACGGCAACCGGACCTTCAGCTTCTACCGCAATCCCTCCGCCGACCTGCTCTACAGCGCCCAGCAGATTGACCCGGCCTGGTTTGACGACGCTTTCGCCCTCCACTTCTGCAGCGTGTCCCTGGTGGAAAGCCCCATGAAGCAGGCCCACATTGCCGCCATTGAGGCCGCCGCCCGGGCCGGAGCCCTCATCAGCTTTGACCCCAACCTCCGGTTCCCCCTCTGGCCCGACCATGACGCCCTGAAAAAGACCGTTCTGGACTTTATGCCCAAGGCCTCGGTCCTCAAGATTTCGGACGAGGAACTGGCCTTCCTGACCGGCACCGAGGACATCGACGCCGCCCTGCCCCAGCTGTTCACCGGCGACGTCCAGCTGATCCTCTACACCTGCGGCGGAGGCGGTGCTCACGCCTACACCCGCGCCGCCCACGCCTTTGCCCAGGGCCAGAAGGTCCAGGCCGTGGACACCACCGGCGCCGGAGACGGCTTCATCGGCTCGTTCCTGTGGCAGCTGGCCCGGGACGGCGTCACCCGCGATACCCTGGCCGGCCTCACCGCCAGCCAGCTGGAGGAGTATCTGGCTTTCTCCAACCGGTTCTGCGGCCTGAGCGTCCAGCGCTACGGCGCCATCGACAGCTACCCCACCCCCGCCGAAATGAACCTCTGATCCCTTTCTCCTGAATCCAGAATATTTCATCCCATCCAGGCCGCAGGCAGTTTTTGCCCGGCCTGGATTTTTTACTATTTTCAAAAGGTGGTTTTCCGCCAGAAATCCCCAAATAAGACCCTATTATGCGGCTTATTTGGAAGTTCTGCACAAAAAATCCGCCACTTTTTTGGCGTATTGTTGTTTCAACACCATTAAAATGTAGGGATACAACGCAAAATATTTCTAATTTTCACTCCGATGTTGTGATATACTACAAGCACGGTAACCAATATTCCGCAACTTTGTCCAGTTCAGACTGTGCAAAGTGATGTACGCAAACCCACTTGGGCCAGTCCGGGGCAGGCGGTACCCCGCGGACGGCCCCCAGCCAAAAAAGGAGTAATCATCTATGGCAAACACCGGAACCACAGCCGTGCGCCCCTTCGGCATGAGGGACAAAATCGGCTACATGTTCGGTGACTTCGGCAACGATTTCACCTTCATGCTTTCCTCCAGCTTCATGATGGTGTTCTACACAGACATCATGGGCGTTCCCTCCGTCATCGTCGGTCTGCTGATGATGGTAGCCCGCTTTGTTGACGCCTTCACCGACGTCACCATGGGCCAGATCATCGACTATTCCAAGCCGACCAAGGACGGCCGTTTCCGACCCTGGATCAAGCGGATGTGCGGCCCGGTGGCCATTGCTTCCTTCCTGATCTACCAGTCCGAGTTCGCCGGCATGCCCATGGCCTTCAAGGTCGTGTGGATGTTCGTCACCTACCTGCTGTGGGGCTCGGTGTTCTACACCTCCATCAACATCCCCTACGGCTCGATGGCTTCCGCCATCTCCCCCAATGCGGACGACCGCACCCAGCTGTCCACCTACCGCAGCATCGGCGCCACCCTGGCCAGCCTGGTCATCGGCACCGCTACTCCTCTGGTGGCCTATGAGACCGTCAACGGCAACCCCGTTCTGAGCGGCAGCCGTATGCTGGTCGTGGCCGGCGTTTTCAGCGTCTGCGCCATTGTCTGCTACATGCTGTGCTTCAACCTGACCACCGAGCGTATTGTCATTCCTCCCAAGACCGAGAAGTTCAGCTTTGTCAAGCTGTTCAAGACTGTCTTTACCAGCCGTTCCCTGATCGGCATCATCCTGGCTGCCATCTGCCTGCTGCTCACCATGCTGACCATGTCCGGCATGAACCCCTACATCTTCCCCTACTACTTCCGCAACACCGCCGCCCAGTCCGCTGTGGCCATGTGCTCTTCCTTCGGCACCCTGCTGATTGCCGCTCCTCTGGCTCCGAAGCTCTCGGCCAAGTTCGGCAAGAAGGAGATCTCCGTGGTCGGTTCTCTGGTTGGCGCCGGCCTGTTCCTGATCTGCTACCTGGTGCATCCTGAGAACGCCTGGGTCTACCTGGGCTTCTACACCCTGGCCTACATCGGCATGGGCCTGTTCAACACCGTTGTCTGGGCTATGATCACCGACGTCATCGACGACTGCGAAGTCCGCAAGGGCATCCGTGAGGACGGCACCATCTACTCCGTCTACTCCTTCGCCCGCAAGCTGGGCCAGGCCGCTTCCGCTGGTCTGGTGGGCGCCCTGCTGGGAATCATCGGCTACACCGCCGAGACCCAGTTCGAGCCTGCTGTCCAGAGCGGCATCTACACCATCGCCTGCATCGCTCCCGTCATCGGCTTTGTTGCCATCGCTCTGGTCCTGCTGTTCGTCTATCCGCTGAACAAGAAGACCGTGGACAACAACGTCAAGATTCTGGAAGCCCGCCGCGCAGAGAAAAAGTAATTTTACCAGCTCATGCTCCTTCTCTCATTCTCCGATGAGAGATGTTCCAACCTCCTAGCCATATGAAACAGAAGGGCCCTCCGGTTCCAGCCGGAGGGCCTTTCTGTTGGGGGCGGAGGGTTAAAACAAGACTCCACACCGAAAACTTTTTGTGAAAAGCCTTGCCAACCCGGGGCCGGACCGGTATACTGATACACCGATACGGAAAGGGGGCTATCCATGAGACCCAAAGTCATTGCGCACCGCGGCGCATCCTATCTGGCACCCGAAAACACATTGGCTGCCTTTCGTCTTGCCGCCAGCCTGGGGGCGGACGGCATCGAATTTGACACCCTGCTCACAGCGGACCGCCAGCTGGTGGTCCATCACGAATATATCACCGACCTGCACTGTTCGGCCCACAAGGCGATTCCCAACTGCACCCTGGCCGAGCTGAAGGAACTGGACTTCGGCAGCTGGAAGGGGGAACAGTGGGCCGGCGAGAAGATCCCCACCTTTGCGGAGGCCGTGGAGGCCTGCAGCTCGGTGGAGACCATCCAGGTGGAGTTCAAGTCCCCTCTGGGGGCCAACTCCACCACCGACCAGGACGCCTTTGCCGAGCTGATTCTGGAAGAAGTGGAGAGCTCCGGCCTGGCCGACAAGATTGTGGTCACATCCTTCAACCACGGGATTCTCAGCCGGGTCAAGCGGCTGTCCCCCAACCAACGGGTGGGCGTCCTCACCCTGAACTCGGTGGACTCCTACTTTGCGCCGCCTCCCGCCCTGCTCCAGGCCCTGGGCCTGGATTTCGGTTGGGGTCTGGGGGGCGAAAACGGCCTGCCCGACGAGGAGGAGGCCACCCGCACCCTGCTGGAGCTGTCCCAGCAGGGCCTTCTGGACGACGAAAACGTCAACCCGGCCCGCTGGACCATGGACCGCATCTGGGCCATCACCTCGGACTACCCGGGGCAGAACCTCTTTGAACTGCTCCAGAGCCTGCTGTCCCAGCACAACCTGGTCTCCTATGTATCCAGCCTGGACTTCAAGCCCGAGGTCCTCAGCTGCCAGTACAACACCTGTTTCCGGGACCGGGACCTGGTCCAGCAGATTCAGGCCATGGGGATTGAGGCCGCCCCCTGGCCGGTGGACGCCATCTACGATCTGAAAAGCATTCTGGACATGGACCCGGCCGCCATCGTCACCAACCGCCCCGAGCGGCTGCTAGAAATGCTGGACCCCTCCTACACCATCCCCCCGGAGGCCGCCGCCATGCTGGGATGATGGGGCTGCATTTTTTTATCATTCTCCGCGGATTTGTCACAATTTCGTCTTGACAAATCCGCTTTGTTTTTTCATAATGGTTTTGTATCAAATTGTTTTTACTCGGACAGTCCAAGGGCAAAACCATTTTGTTCCTGTCCGTTTTGTTCAAAGGAGAACCGGTATGTGTATGCAGCGATCCGAACTCACCATCCCCGTGGAAGAAATGTTTAAAAAAACCCCCAAAGACCTGCCCCAGGTGGTCCCGGCCCAGATCCGCCGGGTCAACAACCTGATTTCCCGCCGCGTCAACTATTACAGCCGCCTCAACGGCGTGGAGGACGTCACCGCCATGCACGGCTGGATTCTGGCCTATCTGTATGAGTCCCGGGACCGGGAGGTCTTTCAGCGGGATGTGGAGCGGGCTTTTTCCATCACCCGCTCCACTGTCACCAACATCCTCCAGCTGATGGAGAAAAAGGGGTATATTCGCCGGATGAGCGTCCCCCAGGACGCCCGGCTCAAGCGCCTGGTGCTGACCGAGGAGGGCGCCCAGGCCCATCAGCAGATCATGCTCAGCCTCCGCCAGACCGATCAGTGCATTTCCAGCCTCCTCACCGAGGAGGAAAACACCGAGCTTCTCCGCCTGCTCAACAAGCTGCGGGCCGGGCTGGAGTGAATCCCGCTCCCCTGCGCCCGCTGTTGAACAAAATGTGAACAGACTTTAAAACCTTCCATAAACCGGTTGACAACCGGTTTATGTTTGGATACAATGTTCGATGCAAAACTTTTTTGTTCGAGAACGAACATTTCAACACACCGGGCAAAACCGACCGAACCCCCTGGCATCCCGCCGCAGGCTGGGCCGGCTGGGCCCCCAGAAGCAAGGAGGAATAACCCATGATTAAAAAGTTGGCCTCCCATCTCGGCGAGTACAAGCGCGCGGCCATGGTCACGCCGCTTCTGTCCGCGCTCGAGGCCGTCATGGACGTTCTGCTCCCCCTTCTGATGTCCTACATCATCGACCAGGGCATCGAGAAAGGAGACATGAACGCCGTCCTCAAGTATGGCCTGCTCACCTTCCTGGTGGCACTGTTCGCGCTGTTCCTGGGCCTGACGGCCGGGCGCATGGCGGCCAAGGCATCGGCCGGCTACGCCGGGAATCTGCGCGACGCCATGTTTGAGCGGATTCAGCACTACTCGTTCACCAACATCGACAAGTTCTCCACCGCCAGCCTGGTCACCCGCATGACCACCGACGTCACCAACGTGCAGAACGCCTTCCAGATGCTGATGCGCATGTGTGTGCGCGCCCCGGTTCACCTGATTTTCGCCCTGGTGATGTCGGTCATCATCAATCCCCATCTGACCGGCATTTTCCTGGTGGCCATCCTGTTCCTGCTGGTGGTGCTGTCCTGCATCATGTTCCCCACCATCAAGATCTTCGACCAGGTGTTCAAGAACTACGACAACCTGAACGCCTCGGTTCAGGAGAACGTGGCCGCCATCCGGGTGGTCAAGAGCTTTGTCCGGGAGCAGCACGAGGACGAAAAGTACACCAAGGCCTGCCAGGATCTGTACAAACAGTTCGTCAAGGCTGAGAGCCGCCTGAGCTTCAACAACCCCTCCATGCTGCTGGCCGTCTACGGCTGCAACCTGGCCCTGTCCTGGTTCGGCGCCCACTATGTCCTGAACGGTATCATTTCCACCGGCCAGCTCAACGCCCTGTTCGGCTACGTCATGAACATCCTGATGTCCCTGATGATGCTGAGCATGGTGTTCGTCATGCTGAGCATGTCGGCGGCCTCCGCCCACCGCATCATTGAGGTGCTGGACGAAACCACCGACCTGCCTCCCGCCAAGACCCCCGTCAACGAGGTCAAGGACGGCGGCGTGGAGTTCGACCACGTCACCTTCAAGTATAAGCACGGCACCGGCAAGCCGGTCCTCAGCGACATCACCTTCCGCATCCAGCCGGGTGAGACGCTGGGCATCATCGGCGGCACCGGCAGCGCCAAGTCCTCCCTGGTCCAGCTGATCCCCCGCCTGTACGACGTGGCCGAGGGCAGCGTCAAGGTGGGCGGCGTGGATGTCCGGGACTACAACCTGGACGTCCTGCGCCACGACGTCTCGATGGTGCTGCAGAAGAACGTGCTGTTCTCGGGCACCATCCTGGATAACCTGCGCTGGGGCGACGAGAACGCCACCGAGGCCGAGTGCATCGAGGCCTGCCGTCTGGCCTGCGCCGATGAATTCATCGAGCGCTTCCCCGACAAATACAATACATGGATTGAGCAGGGCGGCTCCAACGTGTCGGGCGGCCAGAAACAGCGCCTGACCATCGCCCGCGCCCTGCTGCGCAAACCCAAGGTCCTGATTCTGGACGACTCCACCAGCGCGGTGGATACCGCCACCGACGCCAAGATCCGCCAGGCCTTCCGTGAGAAGCTGCCCGGCACCACCAAGATCATCATCGCCCAGCGCATTTCCTCGGTGCAGGATGCCGACCGCATCCTGGTGCTGGACAACGGCCAGATCGACGGCCTGGGCACCCACGAGGAACTGTTGGCCACCAACAAGATCTATCAGGAAGTCTACACCAGCCAGACTCAGGGCGGCGGCGACTTCGACAAGCAGGGAGGTGAAGAATAATGGCCGCACAGAATGTCCGTACCGTTCATAATCCCCGGGGCATGGCCGGACGCCCCCGTCCCAAGGTAGCCAATCCCGGCAAACTGCTCAAACGGATCATGGGCGAGGTGTTCAAGCACTACGCCCCCCACTGCGTCATTGTTCTGATCTGCATTTTCCTCAGTGCCTTTGCCAACGTGCAGGCCAGTCTGTTCCTGCAGACCCTGATCGACGACTATATCGCCCCCATGCTGCAGCAGCAGAACCCCGACTTCGGGCCCCTGATCGGCGCCCTGGTCAAGGTGGGCTGCATCTACCTGCTGGGCATCCTGGCCTCCTGGGCCAATGCCCGCATCATGGTCAACGTGACCCAGGGCACCATGCGGAACATCCGCATTCAGCTGTTCACCCACATGGAGAGCCTGCCCATCAGCTACTTTGACACCCATCCCCACGGCGACATCATGTCGGTGTACACCAACGACGTGGATACCCTGCGCCAGATGCTCAGCCAGAGCATTCCCCAGCTGATTTCCAGCGTCATCACCATCGCCTCGGTCTTCATCAGCATGTGCATCCTGGATATCCCCATGACCATCCTGACCATGTGCATGGTGGCCCTGATGCTGTTCTGCTCCAAGAAGATCAGCGAACAGAGCGGCAAGTACTTCATCTCCCAGCAGCGCGACCTGGGCGCCGTCAACGGCTACATCGAGGAAATGCTGGAAGGCCAGAAGGTGGTCAAGGTCTTCACCCATGAGGACAAAACCCTGGCCGGCTTCCGCGAGCTGAACGGCAAGCTGAAGGAGAGCTCCATCCGCGCCAACGGCTACGCCAACATCATGATGCCCGTCAACGCCCAGCTGGGCAACGTCAGCTATGCGCTGTGCGCCATTCTGGGCGCAGCCCTGGCGGTGGGCGGCATCGGCGGCATGACCCTGGGCACCGTCATGGCCTTCCTGGCCCTGAACAAGAGCTTCAACATGCCCATCACCCAGGTGTCCATGCAGGCCAACAGCGTCATCATGGCGCTGGCCGGCGCCGAGCGCATCTACGCCATGATGGACGCCCCCAGCGAGACCGACGACGGCTACGTCACCCTGGTCAACGCCAAGTACGACAAGGACAACAACCTGGTGGAGACCAGCGAGCGGACCGGCATCTGGGCCTGGAAGCATCCCCACCACGACGGCACCCTCACCTACACCAAGCTGGAGGGTGACATCCGGTTCAATTCGGTGGACTTCGGCTATGTGCCCGAAAAGACGGTTCTGCACGACATCGAGCTCTACGGCCTGCCGGGCCAGAAGATCGCCTTTGTCGGCTCCACCGGCGCCGGCAAGACCACCATCACCAACCTGATCAACCGGTTCTACGACATCCAGGACGGCAAAATCCGTTACGACGGCATCAACATCCGCAAGATCAAGAAGGCGGATCTGCGCCGTTCTCTGGGCATCGTGCTGCAGGACACCCACCTGTTCACCGGCACCGTCATGGACAACATCCGCTATGGCCGTCTGGATGCCACCGATGAGGAGTGCATCGTGGCCGCCAAGCTGGCCAACGCCGACGGCTTCATCCGCCGCCTGCCGGATGGCTACAACACCATGCTGACCGGCGACGGCGCCAACCTGTCCCAGGGCCAGCGCCAGCTACTGGCCATCGCCCGGGCCGCCGTGGCGGATCCCCCGGTGCTGATTCTGGATGAGGCCACCAGCTCCATCGATACCCGCACCGAGGCGCTGGTCCAGGCCGGCATGGACGGCCTGATGTACGGCCGCACCACCTTCGTCATTGCCCACCGTCTGTCCACCGTCCGCAACTCCGACTGCATCATCGTGCTGGAGCAGGGCCGGATCATCGAGCGCGGCAGCCACGACGAGCTGATCGCCAAGAAGGGCAAGTATTACCAGCTCTACACCGGCAACCTGGCGGAGTAATCCAGCTTCTTCCAGTTCATGGCATTTTGAGCCAATTCAAGCGGTTTTTACCTGGCCCCGTTCCTCGGAGGAACGGGGTTTTTTAGCGTTTTTCCGGAAAAAACGATTTTCTCTCTTTAAACCTGCGCCGTTTTATTGTACAATAAAAGCTGAGACTGTTTACGAGAAGGAGAAACGCTCTTTATGGCGAAATCTGATATCCGCGTGCTGGCCCTTGACCTGGACGGCACCCTCACCAACGACGAAAAGCAAATCACTCCCCGCACCCGGGCTGCCCTGGACGCCGCCCTGGCCAAAGGGGTGACGGTGGTTCTGGCCTCGGGCCGGCCCACCGCCGGCGTCACGCCGGTGGCCCAGGACCTGGCTCTGGGCCAGCCCGGCCGGGCCGGCGCCATCCTGTCCTACAACGGCGGCGCCATTGTGGACTGCGGCCCCGGCCACCGGGTCCTGTGGCATCAGGACCTGCCCGCCGCCATGGTTCCCGCCCTGTGCGACTTTGCCGCCCAGCAGAACGTGGCCATTGTGACCTACAACAATCAGGGCATTGTCACCGAGCGCCCCGAGGACCCCTGGGCCCAGCGGGAAGGCTTCACCAACAAGCTGCCCATGATCAAAGTGGACAACCTGGCCGCCTACGTCAACTATCCGGTCAACAAAATGCTCATCACCCTGGACCCGGTCCGTCTGCCCCACGTGCTGAAGGCCGGCCTGGAGCGGTTTGCAGGCCAGATCGACCTGTATTCCTCCAGCCCCTTCTTCATTGAGGCGGTGCCCCTGGGCGTGGCCAAAGACCGCAGCCTGGCGGCCCTGCTGGACCGGATGGGCCTGACCCGGGACAACCTGATGGCCTGCGGCGACGGAATGAACGACCGCTCCATGATCCGTTACGCCGGGGTGGGCGTGGCCATGGCCAACGCCGAAGGCCCCGTCAAGGCCGAGGCCGACTACGTCACCACCGCCGACAACAACCACGACGGCGTTGCCGAAGCGGTGGAGCGATTCATACTATAAGAATGGGGAACAATACAATCATGCCTCAGCGCAACTTGGTTATCTTTGATTTGGAATGGAACATCGGCTACCATCCCTATACCTTCAACTATCACGGGGTCGAGCAGACCCTGCGGGGGGAGATCATTGAAATCGGCGCCGTCAAGATCGACGAAAAGGGCAATGTCCTGGACACCTTTTCGATCCATCTGCGGCCCCGGATCTTCCGCAAACTGCAGCATCACATCGCCAAGGTCACCGGCCTGACCCAGGCCGACCTGGACCGGGGCGAGCCCATCCTGCAGGGCCTGCGCCGCTTTATGAAGTGGTGCGGCCCCGACGCCGAATTTGCCGAGTGGGGCCTGGACGACGTGCCGGTCCTCAAACAGAATCTTTTCCTGTGCAACCTGGACGAGAGCCATCCCACCGTCTGGTACAACCTGCAGCAGATTTTCCTCAGCCAGTACCCCCGCAAGGAGGGGGACGGCCTGACCCTGGAGAGCGTGGTCACCCGTCTGGGCCTGCCCACCGACCGGCCCTTCCATGACGCCTTGTCCGACGCCCTCTACACCGCCGACATCTGCCGCTGCATCGACCTGGCCCGGGGCCTGGCCGAGTACCCCTCCGAGGAGGAGCAGCTGCGCCAGAGTCTCTGTCCGCCTCCGGGGGATTACCGGGACTTCCGCCTGTGGGAGGGCTATGTGGAGCAGTTCGCCTGGCGCAACGACCCCAGCCTTCTCCACGCCCAGTGCCCGGTCTGCGGCGCGGCCCTGACGCCGGATGAAATCTGGCTCAAGAAGGGCAGCAACAGCTGGTACACCCTGGCCCAGTGCCCCCACTGCGCCGGCACCGAAAGCGAAGCCGGACAGGGGGTGTTCCTGCGGTATAAATTGGCCCGCCGGGACGGCCTCCACTGGACCTATGCCCGCTGCCTTCAGATGCCCACCGAGGACCTGCTGACCAAATGGCACAAGCAGCGCCGCCAGCAGATGGACCGGCTCCACGCCGCCGAAGCCCGGGCCGCGGCCAAAGAGGAATAACCATCGTCATTTTGTCTTTTTGTGCAGGAACTTGACAATTCGTTCACTGGTTTGTCATATTCACTGGGTATACTAGAGACAGTCGGATACGATGGGAGGACAATACATGGAAGAAACGCTTCTTTATTGGAGCAATCAGATCACTTCGCTGGAGTTCTGGCAGTCGCTGCTGGACAGCTTTGTGGGTTTGGGTCCCTTTGTGCCCATCCTGCTGGCGATGGTGGAATCCTTTGTTCCTCCCCTGCCCCTCATCGCCATTGTGGCCCTGAACGTGGCAGCCCACGGGCCCATCATGGGCTTTCTGTACAGCTGGTGCGGCGTGGCCCTGGGCGGCATCCTGATGTTTGCCTTCTGGCGGCGGGTGGTCAAGCGTTTTTTCTGGCGCCACGCCAGCAAATACGCGTGGTTCCGCAAGGCCCAGGGCTGGGTCAGCAACTGCGACACCTCCACCCTGTTTACCCTGGCCATGCTGCCCTTCACCCCCACCTCTTTTCTCCACCTGACCTTCGGCATCTCGGATTTTGACGGCCGCCGGTATATCGCCACGCTGCTGGCCGGCAAATTCGTGATGGTGGCCATGATGGCCCTGTTTGGGGAGTCCCTCAGCAACGCCCTGGAGAACCCCCTCTATCTGATTCTGGCGGTGGCCCTGTGGGTGGGCATGTACTTTGCCTCCAAGGTGTTCTGCCGCAAGCATCATCTGGACTGATCCGGACACAAAAAGCAAAAACCCGCACAGCCTCCAAAGGGAGGCCCTGTGCGGGCTTTTTTGTTGCCTGTTTGAAATTTATCCGCGGAGCGGGTTGCGCAGCTCCTCGGCGGCCAGCTCGTGGTCCAGCGCGGCTTTCCGGCTGTCCAGCAGCAGGTCCTTGTTGTAGCGGAAATAGCGGTCGCAGCCGTTCTCGGTGATGAAGGTATGGGCTGCCGGCGACACCGTCAGCTCGGTGACGAAAATCACCATCTCCTGGCTCTCGCCAAAGGCCTGTTCCATGAAGTCGAAGGCAGCCTCCAGGGCGGCAGAAGCCTCCTCCTGGATCTTTTCCCGCTCATCGGCCAGCTCCTCAAAGTAGCTCCGCAGCAGGTCCAGCGCCTCCTTGGTTCCGGCGGCGTTGGCCCGGCGCAGTTTGCCGGCCCACTCCCGCAGGGCGGCGGCCACCCCCAGACGGTGGGCCAGGGCTTCCTTGTCCAGGGCGTTGGCGGTGCGCAGGCGGGCGGTCTCCGCCTCATAGTCCGAAATCTGCTGCTGCAGCATCCGTTCCGGGTCGGAGGGCTCGGCGTCGGGCAGCAGGGCCAGGTCCTGTTTGAGCTGACGCAGCAGGGCGTAGCAGTCGTCGGTCACCTGGTTGCGGCGGCAGGAGGCGGCAAAGCGGGATTTCAGCCCTGCCAGCATCAGGCTGACCAGGGACAGCCGCTCGTCAAAGGGCGCCTGCAGCAGCCGGGCAAAGGCCGTCGAACGGGGCTTGCCCGCCAGGATTTCCTCCACGCCGTAGTCGTCCCGGTACTTATAGTACAGGTCCAGATAGGAGGCGAAGTCCTCGGCGATCTGCTTGTGCTGCAGATACTGCCGGATCACTTCCTCGTCGGCCTGGAGGTCCAGGGATTCGTAGGTATCCAGCAGGTTGGACAGGTCCTCCCAGCCGCGGGCGGTGACGAACTGGGTGCCCTCCACGTCGGCGTTGATCTGGTAGAAGTTCTGGGGATGCAGCTCCAGATAGCTCAGGATGGCGCCGTGGATGCCCACCGCCCGGGCGTAATCCCGCCAGGCGGGAAGATCGGGCTCAATGTCCATCCGGCGGACGCGGTCCAGGGTGACGATGTCAAAATCCCGCACCGACTTGTTGTACTCGGGCGGGTTGCCCGCCGCCACAATCACCCAGCCCGCCGGCACCGCCTGGTTGCCGAAGGTCTTGCACTGCAAAAACTGCAGCATGGTGGGGGCCAGGGTCTCGGAGACACAGTTGATCTCGTCAATGAACAGGATGCCCTCTTTCAGGCCGGTGGTCTCCATCTTCTCATGGATGGAGGAAATGATCTCGCTCATGGTGTACTCGGTGACCGAGACATCCCGGTCGCCGTAGTGCTTCTGGCGGATGAAGGGCAGACCCACGGCGCTCTGGCGGGTGTGGTGGGTGATGGTGTAGGCCACCAGAGCCACCCCGCACTCCCGGGCGGCCTGCTCCAGAATCTGGGTCTTGCCGATGCCCGGAGGGCCCATCAGCAGGATGGGCCGCTGACGGATGGCCGGAATGGCATATTCCCCCAGGGCGTCCTTGGCCAGATAGGCCCGGACCGACCGCTTGATCTCATCTTTTGCACGCTTGATATTCATAGGCAGATTCCTCACGAATTGTTCAGGTCACGGTAGAGGTCCTGGTCCTCATCCAGGGCCGCAGCCAGGCTGCCGGCCGGGCTGGGAACTGAATCGGGCCGGGTGAACTCGTCCTCGTCCAGCACCACCTTGATGGCCCAGGGCGGCACATTGGCGTCGTCGAACTTGTCCCCCAAAAACAGGAACGCCGTCTCGTAGGCCGGGCGGCGGGCGGGATAGGTTCCCATGCCGTCGGTAAAATACAGCAGGCCCCGCAGGTTCTGGAACTTTTTCTCCTCGCACAGTTGAGTCACATAGGCGAAGGCGGGGCGGAAATCGGTTCCGCCGCCTCCCGCCAGCTCGAAATGGTTCATCAGGTCGATGAGCTCGTCCTCGGTGGTGACCAGATGGTCCCGCTGGACCTTGTTGTCGGCCTGAATGATGTGGAGGTTCATCCGGCGGAAAAAGTTCTCCCGCTGTTTCAGCAGGGCGTAAGTCTCGGACAAGAAGCTCCGCACCAGCGCGCCCGAGGTGGAATAACTGGTGTCGATGACCAGGGCGATCTCCTCGATCTTTTTGCTCTCCCGGGTCTCCACCGGCTCAATGAGGGGCATGTTTCCGTAGACCGACAGCCCGTAGGTGTAGAAGTTCAGATCAAAGGTGTCGGGGTCCAGATGGGGTTCCTCCCGCAGCACGCAGAACCGGCGCAGAAAATCCCGGTAACTGCTGCGGCTCCGGTTGGCGGCCTTCACCGCCTCGGCCAGATTGCCGGCGTTGGCGCCGGCCTCTTTGTCGTTCAGCTCCAGCTCGGTCTCCATCCGCCGCCCGATCTTCTGCCAGGTCTTTTGGAGCTGGGGGGACGGGGCGGGCTGGTTGGGCTGGCCGGGCTTGGGCCACAGACGGTGGTCGTCGGCGTAGAACTCCCGGGCCAGCTGTTTCTGGACGCCGGGGGTCTGAGTCAGCAGCCAGCGGTAGGCCGGGGCTGCCGCCGCCACATGGCCTCCCTCGGTGAGGGCCTCATAGGCCCGGCGGCGGACGTAGGTCAGGGGCCGCAGGATGCTCTTGCGCCCCAGGCCGTCGATGACGTTTTCCACCGCCAGGTCGCAGGCCACATGCCACAGAGCCGGGTCCCGGCTGCCCTGCAGCCAGAGATGTCGGAATACGCAGTGGAATATTGTGTGAAGATATAACCGTTTGAGGTATTTTGGGTTTTCCCGGTAGAGCCGCAGCAGGGCGCTGGGCTGATAGAACAGGCTCTGGCCATCGGTGGCCAGGACGCCGCACCGCTCGTCGGGAACGGGGGTCAGGGCCCCCAGGGCCTGATCCAGAAAGCGGAAGTCCAGGTACAGCTCGCTGCGCAGCACAGCCAGCACCTCGCCGCCCATCCGGGCCTGCCATTCCTCATGGGTTTCGGGCCGGGCCGACTGAAAGGGCGCGTTGAAATCCACCGGTGCTTTGCGGGCCATACAGATCACCTCCCGGAATATTTATCTCAAAAATCATCAAATGTATAACGTCGTTTGGGCCGGGCGGGCCGGGCGCGGTACTCCGCATCCGCCAGCAGGGCGGCAGACTGGGCGGCTCCGGCCTGCTGGGCTGCCGCCGAGGCAGCTGCCAGGGCCGGACCGTCCAGGACGTTCAAGGCCAGCAATGCCCCCAGCGCTTCCCGGTCCTGGGCCCGGATGAGGGCCGCGGCCACCGCCGCCCCCTGCTGGGCCAGGAAGACCCGGTAACGCCCGGCAGCCTCCTCCCCCAGCTGCCAGGGATACCGCAGCCGGTCCAGGCAGAGGAGGGCCATATAGGTGGGATCATCCCCGCCGTGGCCCTGGGCAAAGATGGCGTCGTACTCCTCGCAGCGCAGCCGTCCGTCCCGGAAACACTGGCGGTAGTGATACCCCTGGCCCGAGAAGGTGTGGAGCAGAATGTGGGCGGGGGTCTCCTCAATGTCCTCCCAGTACTCCGGGTAGCGGAACACCGCCGCGGTGTCCCCTTCGGGCCCGTCCGGCAGGAAAACCGCCCGCAGGTTGCTGGAAATGTTGTTGACGATGGCAAACAGGCCGGTGACCGCGTCGGGCTGGGCGCAGACCCGGACCTCGGTCAGGGCAAAGCAGTTGAGAAAGACATCGCTGCCCACCGCCAGAGGCCCGTCCCCCACCGTCATCCGGCGAAGGGCCCGGCAGTTGTAGAAGGCGCAGCTGCCCACCTCCCGCAGGGAGGCCGGAAGGGTGATTTCCTCCAGGAAGTTCCCCGCCACCGGGTGCAGGTCCTCCGACTTGGAGGCAGGACCGGCGTACACCGGCCGGCCTTCGCCGTCCCACCCACAGCGGAGCAGCTGTCCCGGCATCCGGTCCCGGACGGTTCCCGCAAAGCAGTAGCCTCCCAGCCGGGCCAGGGGCAGAAGCTGCCCCTCGGGGCCGGGCAGAGCCTCGGGCAGGGTGAGGATGGGTTCCTCCCCGTAGGCCCGGGCCAGAGCCGCTGTGCCGTCGGGCTGCACCGTATAATCAAAGGTATACCGCATGGATGCCTCCCTTCAAAACAAAGCGCTCCCGCGGCGTGTTGCCGCCGGGAAGCGCTTTTTTCCTGTGAATCAGCCCGCAGCCTGGGCCAGACAGTCATCCATACCGGCGAGAACCGCCTCGCTGGTATAGGTGCTGCCGGACACCACGTCCACGTTGGCAGAGGAGCCGGCCTCGGTCAGGGCAGTGGCCAGCTGGGCAGCGGCCACGCCGCCCAGAGCGGGGGTCTCGCCCGAGGCATCCGCCTGGACATCCGACACCATCCCGCTGGAGATGGTGACGGTGACGGTCACCTCACTGAGGTAGCCCTGCTGCACCGAGGTGTACACCCCATCCAGCAGCAAAACGTTGTTGGGGTTTTCGCCGCCGGGCAGCGGGTTCGTGTTGTGGATATAGAACACCAGGCTGAGCGCCATCAGAACGGTGACGACAGCCATCAGCAGAGCATTGCGCAAAAACCGTTTCGGCATTGTGGCAAGGCCCTCCTTTCCTCATGGTTTGAATTGGATCACTGGGGGCATTCCACCGGCTTGGCGGGCTTGAAGCTGTCCCGCAGGGTGACCACCCGGTTAAAGACGCCGGGGTGCTTGGAATCGGGGGTGAAGAAGCCGTTGCGGACAAACTGGAACTTGTCCCCCGGCTTGGCGTCGGCCAGAGCCATCTCCAGCTTGCAGCCGGAGCAGACGGTGACGCTGTCCTGATTCAGGAAATCCCGGTAGCTGGTGCCCTCGGGGAGGTTGTTCATGTTCTCGCGGGTGAACAGCTTGTCGTACAGGCGGATCTCGGCCTCGATGCAGTGGGCGGCGCTGACCCAGTGGATGGTGCCCTTGACCTTGCGGCCGTCAGCGGGATTGCCGCAGCCGGTCTCCAGGTCGGCGGTGCAGTGGATGGCGGTGACGTTGCCCTCGGCATCCTTGTCCACGCCGGTGCACCGGACGATATAGGCGCCCATCAGGCGGACTTCGCTGCCGATGGTCAGGCGCTTGAACTTGGGAGGCGGCACCTCTGCGAAGTCCTCCGACTCGATCCAGACCTCACGGCTGAAGGTCACCTCACGGGTGGAGCTGTCGTTGGCTTCCCGGTTGGGGTTGTTGGCCAGGGCAAAGGTCTCGGTCTTGTCCTCGGGGTAGTTGTCCACGATCAGCTTGACCGGGTGCAGCACCGCCACACGGCGCTGTGCGTTCAGGTCCAGCTCGCTGCGGACGCAGGCCTCCAGCTGGCGCATATCGATCAGGTTGTCGCACTTGGCGATGCCGGCCTCCCGCACAAAGGTGAAGATGGAGGAGGGGGTATAGCCGCGGCGGCGCAGGCCGCAGAGGGTGGGCATCCGGGGATCGTCCCAGCCGTCCACAATGCCCAGCTCCACCAGCTCACGCAGGTAGCGCTTGCTCATGACGGTATTGGTCATGTTCAGGCGGGCGAACTCCCGCTGTTTGGGGAACTCGGTGCCAAAGATGTTGGTGATGACCCACTCGTACAGGGGGCGGTGGTTCTCAAACTCCAGGCTGCACATGCTGTGGGTGATCCCCTCGATGGCGTCCTGAATGGGGTGGGCAAAGTCGTACATGGGGTAGATGCACCACTTGTCCCCCTGGCGGTGATGGCTCTCGTACTTGATGCGGTAGATGGCCGGGTCACGCATATTCATGTTGGGGCTGGCCAGGTCGATCTTGGCCCGCAGGGTCTTTTCGCCCTCCTTGAACTCACCGGCCCGCATCCGGCGGAACAGGTCCAGGTTCTCCTCGGGGGTGCGGTCACGCCAGGGCGAGGGACGGCTGGGCTTGCCGGCGTCGGTGCCGCGGTACTCCCGCATCTCGTCCCGGGTCAGGTCGTCCACGTAGGCCTTGCCCTCCAGGATCAGCTTCTCGGCGTAGGCGTAGCACTGCTCAAAGTAGTCGCTGCCGTAGAAGATGCCGCCGTTGGGATCGGCGCCCAGCCAGTGCAGGTCCTCCAGGATGCTGTTGACGTACTCCACGTCCTCACGGGCGGGGTTGGTGTCGTCCAGGCGCAGGTTGAATTTACCGCCGTAGGCCTTGGCGATGGACCAGTTGATATAGATCGCCTTGGCGCTGCCGATGTGCAGGTAGCCGTTGGGCTCCGGCGGGAACCGGGTGTGGACCTCGCTGACCTTGCCTTCGGCCAGGTCGGCGTCGATGATATCGGTCAAAAAGTTTTTGTCTGCCATAATACAGTTCTCCCTCATACTGCTCGCTGCTCGGATATCGTCCCTCCGGCGCAGGCTGCGCCGCGGAACGTCTGCGGGAAAATAGGCCGGCGGGAAAAGGTTCCCCGGCTGTCTGCCGCGGGGTGCGGGCTGTTTTTCCACCCGGCCGCCGCGGCCCGTGGAATACCGGCCTTCCAGCCCAAAAAACCACAGAGAAAGCTGCCCGTGCATGCTTTTGGTGCACGCCAGGCCGCTTTCCCGCTGAGTGTGTTGCAGACACACCCTTATAATGGTATATCATACAACATTTTCAGCTTTCCTGCAAGAAGGACGGACCCAGTTTTCTCTTTTGATTCACCGCCCGGTTTTTTTCTGCCGGTAATTCGTGCAGAATGCTTGACATCCGCCATGAAGTATCGTATAGTTCTGCATGGTGTGAAATTTTCTGTGCTTTGGAAAGCACTGTGCAACGAGGAAACAAAATTATGATGGATCTAGTCAAAGACGCTTTTAAAAAGGAAAAACTGATTGCAAACCTCCGCTTTTTTGTTCTGCTGAACCTGGGCCTCATCCTGACGGCCCTGGGCATTGTCTGGTTCAAGACCCCCAACCACTTCGCCTTCGGCGGCACATCGGGCCTGTCGGTGCTGCTGTCGGCTTTGTTCCCCCAGTTCAACGTGGGCTTTTTCATGTGGGTGCTGAACCTGATCCTGGTGGTTCTGGGCTTTGTGTTCCTGGGCATCAGCTGCATGGGCTGGACGGTGTTCTCCTCCTTTGCACTGTCCTTTTACGTTTCTTTGTGCGAGGCCATCTGGCCCATGCCCCATCCCTTCACCGACGACAAGCTGCTGGAACTGATCTTCGCCGTGCTGCTGCCCGCCATCGGCGCCGCCATTGTCTTCAACATCGGCGCCTCCACCGGCGGCACCGATATTGTTGCCCTGATCCTTACCAAGCATTCATCCCTGAACATCGGCACCGCCCTGATGGTCAGCGACGTGCTGATTATCATTGGCGCAGCCGCCATCTTCGGCGTGTCCACCGGCCTGTACTGTATCCTGGGCCTGATCGGCAAGTCCTTTGTGGTGGACGGCGTCATTGAAAACATCAACCAGCGCAAGGTGTGCACGGTGGTCACCTCCAACCCCGAGGACATTATCGACTTCATTCTGGACGACCTGCACCGCTCGGCCACCGTGGAGGACGCCCAGGGCGCCTACACCGGCAAGGATCTGACCGTCATCATCACTGTCCTGACCCGCCGCGAGGCCGCCCGCCTGCGCAACTTCCTGCGGACCAATGACAACCACGCTTTCATCACCATCGTCAACTCCAGCGAGATCATCGGCAAGGGTTTCCGCGCCCTCAACTGACCCGCCTTCGCCGGCTGCCCAAAGCCGGCAAAGTCATACTTATTCGCAAAAAAAGCCGTCCAAAAGGGCGGCTTTTTTGCAGTTTTCACCAGAATTCACACCCAACCGGGCAGCAACTCCACCGTTCTGGCGGTAGTCAAACCGGGGCAGATATGATACAATAAGGCCGTAAGAATGATCGCGGCCCCGGCGGCCGCTTGAAAGAAGAAGGAGTGTTTTTCGATGACTGAATACAAGCCTTTCAAAGAGGGCAAGGTCCGCGAGATTTACGACGTGGGCGACGCCCTGGTGATGGTTGCGACCGACCGCATTTCCGCCTTTGACGTGATCCTGAAGAACAAGATCACCAAGAAGGGCACCGTCCTGACCCAGATGAGCAAATTCTGGTTCGACTACACCAAGGACCTGCTGCCCAACCACATGATCTCGGTCAACACCGCCGATATGCCCGAGTTCTTCCGTCAGCCCCAGTTCGAGGGCAACAGCATGCTCTGCCGCAAGCTGACCATGCTGCCCATCGAGTGCATCGTCCGCGGCTACATCACCGGCAGCGGCTGGGCCAGCTACCAGAAGACCGGCAAGGTCTGCGGCATCACCCTGCCCGAGGGCCTGAAGGAGTCGGACAAGCTGCCCGAGCCCATCTACACCCCCAGCACCAAGGCCGACCTGGGCGACCACGACGAGAACATCTCCTACGAGCAGAGCATCACCGTGCTGGAGAAGCACTTCCCCGGCAAGGGCGAGGAGTACGCCGCCAAGCTGCGTGATTACACCATCGCCCTGTACAAGAAGTGCGCCGACTACGCACTGAGCCGCGGCATCATCATTGCCGACACCAAGTTTGAGTTCGGCCTGGACGAGGCCGGCAACGTGGTGCTGGGCGACGAGATGCTCACCCCCGATTCTTCCCGCTTCTGGCCCCTGGAGGGCTATGAGCCGGGCCACGGCCAGCCCTCTTTCGATAAGCAGTTTGTCCGCGACTGGCTGAAGGCCAATCCCGACAGCGACTACCTGCTGCCCCAGGACGTCATCGACAAGACCATCGACAAGTACCTGGAGGCCTACGAGCTGCTGACCGGCACCAAGCTGTAAGTCTTTAAAAATGCTCCTCCCCCGCCTGTCTGGCCCCGCGCCGCAGGCGGGTTTTTCTATGCCCGGATGCAAAGGCGCGCCCTCCATCCACAGACAACAAAAGCCCCCGGAGGGCTGGATGCCTTCCGGGGGCGGATGGTTCTTTGGTGGAGCCCTGCGGGCCTTACTCAATGTCGATCAGGTTGCTGTTGGGCTTGGGCAGCTGCTTCTTGACCTCAGGACGGGGCAGGGTGATCTTCAGGACACCGTCCTCAAACTTGGCGTGGATGTCCTCCTTCTTGATCTCCTCGCCCACATAGAAGCTGCGGGTGCAGGTGCCCGAGAAGGTCTCGCGGCGGACGTAGCGGCCATTCTGGCCTTCGTTGCCGGTGGTGTGGCTGCGGACGGCCTGGATGGTCAGATAACCGTCCTGCAGCTGCATCTTGACGTTCTCCTTCTTGCAGCCGGGCAGGTCCACATCCATCTCATAGCCGTTCTCGACTTCCTTCACGTCGGTTTTCATCATGTTGGATGCCCGCTTGCCGAAGGTGTTGCGGGTATCGCGGTTCAGCTCCCGCTCCATATCGCTGAAGAACGGATCAAACCAGTCATCGAACAAATTCTCATGAAAAACAGCAGGCAGTAACATAAGTCAAACCTCCTATCACAGCCCTCAGGGGCTGGTATATCATCTGAAATTCTCAGGGCGGGAAGGCCTCTGCCGGGGTTCTTTGGTTTCCTCCGGGGCCCTTCCTCCTGACCACGGCCTTAGTATAGCACGCATTTTTAGCACTGTCAAGTGCAGAGTGCTAAAGTTAATTCTTTCTTCATAATCCTGTCACATTTTCCGACAGGATGCACACTTTTTCTTTTCTGTACGCGTTTTTTATCTCACGTCCGCACTCTGTCCAGCGCTTGCGCATTCCTTCCGCTCGCATCTCCGGACACAAAAACGCCCCCGAGAGGCTTTTCGGTCTCTCGGGGGCATTTTGATGCGTTTTCGGAACGCGCCGCCTGGTTACTCAATCTCGATCAGATTCTGCTGGGCGGCGGGCAGCTGCTGCTGGACCTGGGGATGGGGCAGGGAGAATTTCAGCACCCCATCCTCAAATTTTGCGTGGATGTCCTCTTTCTTCACATCCTCGCCCACATAGAAGCTGCGGGCGCAGGTGCCGGAGAAGCTCTCCCGGCGGACATAGCGGCCATTCTGGTCGGTCTGGTCGTGGCTGTGGCTGCGGACGGCCTGGATGGTCAGATAGCCGTTTTCCAGCTCCATCTTGACGTCCTCTTTCTTGCAGCCGGGCAGATCCACGGCCACCTCATAGGCGCTGCCGGTGTCCCGGACGTCGGTCTTCATCATGTTCGCGCCGCGCTTGCCAAAAACCTGGTGGGATTCGCGGTTCAGTTCGCGATCCATATCATCGAAGAACGGATCAAACCAATCATCGAAAAGATTCTCATGAAAAACAGCAGGCAGAAGCATAAGTCAAACCTCCAATCAAACAGCCCCGAAACGGGCTGAGCTTTGCTCCCGGCGGAATGGGAACCGGAGGTTGTTTGGATCTCTGGTGCCCTTCCTCCTGAGCACAGCTATACTATAACACGGACTTTTAGCGCTGTCAAGCATTGACTGCTAAAATTCACTTTGTAGACACAGTTTGTTCACATCTCATGCAATCTCTCGCTGTTTTATACGCTATTGCGTATTTTTTGCTCACTCTGCCCGGCCGCACCTCACATACTTAGAAAAATGCGTCGTAGCTGTCGTACTCCTCCGCCTGGGCTTTCATCTCCTCGATGACCGCCCCGGCCTGTTCCAGCTGGCTGGGCCCTGCCCCCGACTCGCTGACCAGGGCTCGCACCGCCGCCGCCAGATCCCCGCCGAACAGGGTGTCCAGCCGCTCCCGCATACAATAGACCCCATAGGCCCGCCGGGTGATGGTGGGGGTATAGATATTATAGTTGGCGTTCCGGGTGACCTTCACCCAGCCCTTGGCCTCCAGCCGGCTGAGAAAGGTCAGCAGGGTCCCGTCGGCCCAGCCTTTCTCTTTCAGCTTCCGGCCAATGTCCCGCCGGGAGGCGGGAGCCGCCTCCCAGAGGGCCAAAAGGACCTGTTCCTCCGCCGCTGAAAGCGGTTTGCAGTGCTCCGGTATGCCGTACATCCCAAAATCCCCTCTTTCTTATCTCTACATTTGTAGTAGTTTTACTCAGTATAACAGACCTGAGCCTGGGTGGCAAGGGGTGTTTTTGGGCCTGGAATGGGCATTTTAGGCCATTCTACTACATTTGTATTTGTTTTTGTCCTTACATGACACACATTTGTGTGTTCTGCGCTTTCACTGCTTGTCTGCACCGGTCTTTTTTGTGCAAAAGAGCTCTTGTTTTTGCCGTCCCAAAACCTTTATACTTTGTACCATCAAACACGCCAACACAGAGCAATCTGAATCATACAGACGGAGGGAATTCATCATGGCAAGAGTTTACAATTTCAGCGCCGGGCCCAGCATGCTGCCTGAGGCAGTCCTGAAAAAGGCACAGGCCGAAATGCTCGACTACCACGGCAGCGGCCAGAGCGTCATGGAGATGAGCCACCGCAGCAAGTGGTTTGACGACATCATCCAGAACACCGAGGCCTCCCTGCGCCGCCTGATGCAAATTCCTGACAACTATAAAGTGGGCTTTTTCCAGGGCGGCGCCACCCAGCAGTTCGCCATGGTGCCCCTGAACTTCATGACCACCGGCAAGGCCGACTACATCGTCACCGGCAACTTCTCCAACCTGGCCGCCAAAGAGGCCGCCAAGTTCGGCGAGGCCCGCATCGTCGCCTCCAGCAAGGACAAGAACTTCACCTATATTCCGGACGTCAAGGCCATCCCCTATAACCCCGACGCCAGCTACATCCACATCTGCCAGAACAACACCATTTTCGGCACCCAGTATGTGGAGATCCCCCAGGTGGAGAACATTCCCCTGGTGGCGGACATGAGCTCGATGATCCTGTCCCGCCCGGTGGATGTGAGCCAGTACGGCTGCATCTACTTCGGCGTTCAGAAGAACGTCGCCCCCGCCGGCATGGCCATCGCCATCATCCGGGAGGACCTGCTGGGCCACGCCGCCGACACCGTCCCCACCATGATGAACTATACCACCATCATCGGCAAGGACAGCATGTACAACACCCCGCCCTGCTGGTGCATTTATATGACCGGCCTGGTGCTGGATTACCTGGAGAACGCAGTGGGCGGCCTGGCCGAGATGCAGAAGATCAACGAGGCCAAAGCCAAGGTCCTGTATGACTATCTGGACAGCCAGGACTTCTACACCAACCCTGTGGAGCACCGCTACCGCAGCACCATGAACGTCACCTTCACCAGCCCCAACCCCGACATGGACAAGAAATTCTGCGCGGAGGCCACCGAGGCAGGCTTTGTCAACCTGAAGGGCCATCGCCTGGTGGGCGGCATGCGCGCCTCCATCTACAACGCGATGCCGGCCGAGGGCATCGACAAGCTGGTCGCCTTTATGGAGACCTTCCGCAAGAACAACGCCTGAGCTTTTCCAGGGAGGAATACACCCATGTTTACGATTCAGACTCTCAACGCCATCAGCCCGGTGGGCCTGGCCAAACTGCCCAAAAACCTGTTTGAGGTGTCGGTGAACGCCGAGGACCCCGAAGGCATCCTGGTGCGGAGCGCCGACCTGCTGAACACCGAGTTCAAGCCCAACCTGCTGGCCATCGCCCGGGCGGGCGCCGGCGTCAACAACATCCCCCTGGACCGCTGCAGTGAGCAGGGCATCGTGGTGTTCAACACCCCCGGCGCCAACGCCAACGCGGTGGCCGAGCTGGTGGTGGGCATGCTGATTGCGGGCAGCCGCAATGTTCCGGCGGCCTCGGCCTGGGCCCAGGGCCTGGCTGGCGACCCCAACCTGAAAAAGGACGTGGAAAAGGGCAAAAAGCAGTTTGTCGGCAATGAAATCTCGGGCAAGGTGCTGGGCGTCATCGGTCTGGGCGCCATCGGTTCCCGGGTGGCCAACTGCGCCATCGAGCTGGGCATGGAGGTCTACGGCTACGACCCCTATATCTCCATTGACGCCGCATGGAACCTGAGCAGCCGCGTGCAGCATTGTGTCAACCTGAATGACATGCTGCCCCTGTGCGATTACCTGACCATCCATGTTCCCTACCTGCCCACCACCAAGGACACCATCAACGCCCAGACCCTGGCTCTGTGCAAAGACGGCGTCAAGGTCCTGAACTACGCCCGGGGCGAGCTGGTGAACAATGCCGCCATGCTGGAAGCTCTGGAGAGCGGCAAGGTGGCCCAGTACATGACCGACTTCCCCGCCGAGGAGCTGCTGAACAATCCCGGCGTCATCTGCACTCCCCACCTGGGCGCCTCCACCCCGGAGGCCGAGGACAACTGCGCCATCATGGCCGCCCAGGAGCTGAGCGACTATCTGCGCAACGGCAACATCACCCATTCGGTGAATATGCCCGACGTCCAGCAGCCCCGCGCCGGCGGCAAGCGGGTCTGCATCATCCACAAGAACGAGCCGGGCGTCATCAGCCAGATCACGGCTCTGACCACTGCCGCCGGCCTGAACATCGAGAACATGGTGAACAAGAGCAAGAAGAACATGGCTTACACCATGCTGGATGTCACCGGTCCCATGGACAACGGTCTGAAAGAAAAGCTGGATGAAATCCCGGCCGTCATCCGGGTTCGCATCCTGTGATAAATCTCACTATCCTCCATTACCCAAAAAGCCCCCGGGCTGTCTGCACACCGCAGCGGCCCGGGGGTATTTTTATGGGATTATTCCAGCCCGATTTCCTTGGCGTACTCTTCCAGCAGCTCCCGCTCCAGGAAGGGGGTCTTGACGCCCATCCGGTCGCGGTAGGTCTCGTGGCCCTTGCCGATGACGGCGATCAGGTCGCCGGGCTGGGCGTGATCCACCGCATAGTGGAGGGCGTCCAGACGGTCGGGAATCTCCACAAACTTGGCGTCGGGGTTGCCCTTGACCATGCCCTGACGGATGTCAGCCAGGATGTCCTCCACCTTTTCAAAGCGGTTGTTGTCCTCGGTGAGGATGGAGAAATCCGCCATCTTGGCGCAGATTTCGCCCATACCGTAGCGGCGCAGCTTGGAGCGGTTGCCGCCGCAGCCGAACACCACCACCAGACGGTGGGGCTGATAGGCCCGCAGGGTGGTCAGCAGGCTCTCGGTGGAGACCTCGTTGTGGGCGTAGTCCAGGAGGATGGTGAACTTTTTGCTGATGGGCACCAGCTCCACCCGGCCCTTGACCACACAGCGGGCCAGGCCGTCGTGGATGGCCCGATCGGGCACACCCAGCTCCTTGCCCACCGCCAGGGCGGCCAGGGCGTTGTAGACGCTGAATGCGCCCGGCATATTGACCCGGACGTCCATCTCGTCTTTGCCGCTGACGTGGAAGGTCACGCCCAGGAAGTCGTGGGTCCGCAGCAGCTGGCAGTCCCCGGCCCGGTAGTCGTCCTTCTCCCCCATGCCGTAGGTCACCAGACGGCAGGTATGGCCCTCCAGCAGGGCCTCGGTGTTGGGGTCGTCGGCGTTCACAATGCCCACGTCGCACCGCTGGAACAGTTTGCCCTTCCAGCTGCGGTACTCCTCAAAGCTGGCGTGCTCGCCGGGGCCGATGTGGTCGGGGGAAAGGTTGGTAAAGACGCCCACGTTGTAGTGGATGCCTCCCACACGGTCCATCATCAGGCCCTGGCTGGAAACCTCCATCACCACCGTGTCGCAGCCCGCATCCACAAAGGTCCGGAAAATCTTCTGCAGCTCGTAGCTCTCGGGGGTGGTGTTGGCGGTGTCCTCATGGCGGCCCATATAGGACACGCCGTTGGTGCCGATCATGCCCACCTTGCGGCCCGCCGCCTCCAGCACGCTGCGGATCATGTGGGCGGTGGTGGTCTTGCCCTTGGTGCCGGTGACGCCGATCATGGTCATCCGGCGGGCCGGGTTGCCAAAGAGGTTGGCGCTCATCCGGGCCATGGCATAGCGGCTGCTGTCCACCTTCAGGACGGTGACCCCGTCCATTCCGGTCAGGTCGATGTCGTGCTGGATGACGATGGCCGCCGCGCCCTTGGCGGCGCAGTCGGCGGCAAAGTCATGGCTGTCCCGCTGGGTGCCCACAATGCAGACAAACAGAACGCCGGGGGCGGCCTTCCGGCTGTCATAGACGATATCGGTGATTTCGGTGTCCATGCTGCCCTGAACCAGGGTGCAGGCGACGCCTTCCGTCAATGCAGATAATTTCATAGCGGATTCACTCCTCATTGGTCTGTCCCCTCAGCGGGGGTCTCTGGGGCCGTTCCGTCTCCGGCGGCCTGGTTTTCCGCGGCGGGGTCCGCCGGCTGGGCGGACGGATCTGCCGCCGGGTCTGCACCGGTCTCTCCTGCCGGCGCCCCCTCTGCGGCGGTTTCACCGGTCAGGGCGGGATCTGTGGTTTCGGTGTCCGGTACAGGCACCTCCTCCGGCACAACATAGCCCGAGGGCAGCTCGGGCACGCCCTGGGCAAAGATGGCCTGCAGGGTGCCGTCGGTCTTGACGTGGCTGCAGTCCAGCTGACCGGTGTCGGTCTCGGCGCAGCCCTTGCCCTCTTTGTTCAGCAGCATGTACTCGGCATAGTCCAGTTTATAGTCCAGCTCGTTCAGGGTGCCCAGCAGGACGCTGATCCGGTCCTGATACAGGAAGGCAATCTCCTCCACATCGGCGTATTCGATGCGGGTCACGTCCCCCAGCAGGCCCCGCTCTTCCAGAGCGGTCAGCAGGGTGGTGAGGGCGTCAATCCGCCCGTCCTGGGCCAGTGCGGCGCTCTCGCTGTCCGCTGCACTGGATGCCTCTGCGGAGTCTGCCCCGCTCAGGGCGGGGTCCGCCAGAGCGTAGGCCAGCTGATCGCCGGGGGTCACGCTCACCGGGTCGCCGCCGTAGAGCACCAGCAGGTCGGGCTGTTGGGTCTCGGTGGACAAAATCTTGAGCCCTGCCGACAGGTTGATCCAGCCGGTGGAGGTCTGCATGGTATAGGCAGGGGTGGCCGGGGTCACCTGCACCACCACGGTGCTGGGATACACCCGCTTGACTTCGATCTGTTCCAGCAGAGGGAAGGTTTTCTCCAGCATGGCGGCCTTTTCGCCGGGGTCAAAGCTGAAGATGTTTTCCTCCACCTGTACTCCCAGGGTCTCCAGAATCTGGCTGCTGGTGTAAGGCCCCGCCTCAGTGAGGGTAGCCCCGTCGGGGCCCGCCACCCGGATGGCGTTGATCTTAAACAGCATGGTGACGGTGAGGTAGACGCCCGCCGCCGCCACGCACAGCACCAGGAACACCGCAGTCAGGCGGCGCATCATCCGGCGGCGGCGCAGCATTTTGCGGGTCAGACGGCGACGGCGGCGGCCTTCCCGCCGGGGCGCCGAGGCGGACGGACGGGCCTGTGCGGGCCGCCGGGCTCCATTGGCGCTGCGGACCGGCCGCACCTGCTGGGGACGGGCCCGGTTCCGGGTCCGCTGCTCCCCCGGCCGCTGGCTGGGCCGGGTCTGGCCGGTGGGGAATTCCACCAGGTTATCCTGGCGGCGGGCCCGGGGCGGATGCTCATAAAAGAAGCTGTCCTCCACCCTCTGGTCACTCCCCGCCGCCGGGGTCGGACGCTGTCTGTTCTGCCCCTGCTGGGGCCGCTGCGGGGCGGATCGCCCTGCCGGCCTCCGCCTGCGCTTTTTGGAAGGCATACCGCTCCGCCTCCTTTCCTTCTCGTTCAAAAGCGCAATCCAATCTTTTTGGGGCCCTGCGGTCCGCAGAGGCCCGGGCGCTCAAAGAGAGAGGGTCTGCCCCTTGTGCGGGCAGCTCTCTCCTTGCGGCGCAGTCTTTGTGTTCTTTACGGCTCCCGCACCAGCTTTTGCAGCCGGTCCACAATCCGGTTCAGGCTGTCGTCCACCGACAGGGTACGGGCGTTGCGGCCCATCCGGGCCAGTCTGGTGTCCTCGGCCAGCAGCTGCCGCACCTCCTCCACCAGCTTTTCGCCGGTCAGGTCCTTTTCCTCAATGACCACCGCTGCGTCCACCTTGGCCAGCTCCAGGGCATTGTAGTACTGGTGATTCTCGGCCACGTTGGGGCTGGGGATCAGGATGGCGGCCCGGCCGGCGGCCTCCAGCTCGGCCAGGGTCAGCGCGCCGGCCCGGCTGATGACCAGGTCCGCCGCTGCCAGCAGCTCGGGCATATTGTCGATGTACTCCCGCACAATCAGGCTGTCCCCCCGGGCAAAGCCCTTCTCCTTTTCCAGGTTGCGGAACAGCTCCACGCCGTACTGGCCGGTGGCGTGGAGGTGCAGGGTGTTCAGGTGATTTTTCTGCTCCCAGGCGCACAGGTCGGCCACCACTTCATTGATCCGGCGTGCCCCCAGGCTGCCGCCAAAGGACAGGATCACGGTGCGGTCCCCTGCATTGAGCTTGGCCCGGGCTTCGTCCCGGCGCTTGGCCCAGTCAAAGACCTCAGGACGGACCGGGTTGCCCACCACGAGGGTCTTGCCGGGTGCGCCCAGACGGTCGGCGCCGGCCTGCACCGCCGCAAAGACCACGTCCACCTCGGGGGCCAGCAGCTTGTTGGTGACACCGGGGAAGGCGTTCTGTTCATGGATGGCGGTCTTAATCCCCCGCTTGGCCGCCGCACGGACCACCGGGCCCGACACATAGCCGCCGCAGCCGATGACCAGGTCGGGCTTCACCTCATTGAGGATGGCCTTGCAGCGGGGTCCCGAGCGGGCCAGATTCCAGACGGTGACAACATTCCGCCGCAGGTTTTCCAGGGACGGCCGCCGCTGAAAGCCGGTCACCTCGATGTGGTGGAAGGGGTAGCCCGCCTGGGTCACCAGACGGTATTCCATGCCCTCTTTCCGCCCCGCAAAGTGGATCTCGGCGGAGGGGTCCGCCGCCCGCAGCGCCCCCGCAATGGCAAGGGCCGGGTTGATATGGCCGGCGGTGCCGCCGGCTGCGATCAATACGCGCATATCCGATTCCTCCTGTCCGGTCTGGCCGGACGATTTCCATGAAAAACCCATCCGCCTGTTTGACGGACGGGAGAAACAGCACAGATGCCGTCCGGACTCACAGCCCGGGCTGATGCCCGGCGGACCGGCGGCCCAGGCCATTCAGAACAATGGGCGGCCGGGCCGATTCCTGACGGATTTTTTCCATTTGCGCAGCGCGGCGGGCTTCCGCAGCCCGGGCGCCGTTGCGGCCGATGTGGATCATAACGCCCATCTCGGCCATCAGAAGCAGCAGACTGGTGCCGCCGGAGGAGAAGAAGGGCAGACTGATGCCGGTGTTGGGCAGGGTGTTGGTGACCACCGCCACATTGCAGAACACCTGCCAGCCCACCTGAGCCATAATGCCCACGCCCACCAGGGTGCTGAACCGGTCCGCGGCCTGGAATGCAATCCAGAAGCCCTGCACCAGCAGCAGTACAAACAGCAGGATGACCACCACAGCGCCCACAAAGCCCAGCTCCTCGCACACCACGCTGAAGATAAAGTCGTTGGTGCACTCGGGCAGCCAGAGCTGTTTTTCCACGCTGTTGCCCAGGCCCAGGCCGGTCAGGCCGCCCGAGCCGATGGCGTACAGGCTCTGGAGGGTCTGGTCGGTCATCTTGGTGAGATCCTGGGTCCAGCCGTCCAGACGGGCCTGCAGGTAAGGGATGGAGTCAATGTGGGACAGGATGCTCTCCAGCAGCAGGATGGCGGCCGCTGCGCCGCCGTAAGTAATGATGCCGCCGCTGCCGTTGAGCAGCAGGATGCTGCCCACGATGGCGCACATCAGGACGATGCCGGACATATGGGGTTCCAGCGCCAGCAGCACAATGATGGGCAGCAGAGGGATCAGCGGGACCATCAGTTCCCGCACCACCTTCTGATACAGCCACCGGCCAAAGTTCTTTGCCACCCGCCGGGCCCCGGGCTCTCCCTGGAGGACCAGATGGGGGGTGCGGCTGGCCAGATGGGCCGTCAGCAGGATCATCTCGAACTTCACCAGCTCGGAGGCCTGCAAAGTGGGCAGGCCGCGGATGTTGATCCAGCGGCGGCAGCCGTTCAGCGGCTCACAGAACAGCACCAGCACCAGCAGAATCAGGCTGACGATGTACCCGGCCCAGACAAATTTGCGGATGAACCGCAGGTCGATGTAGGAAAAGAGGAACATAACCCCCATTCCGATGGCGGCGTAGAGGGTCTGGGACTTGATATAGTAGAAGCTGTCCCCCATCCGCAGGTAACCGGTGGTATAGCTGGCGCTGAACAGCATCACCAGCCCAAAAATCACGATCAGGATAAGGGTCGCGAGCCAGCCGATGGTCAGCGGGGTCCACGGCCCGGGGTTGCGCTGAAACACCACCACCGGCCCGTTGGGGTCGGGGCGTCGTCTTCTTGCAACAGCCATAGGAACATCTCTCTTTCGTTGGATTGGATGCCGTCCCGCCCGGTCAGGCGGAGACAGGCCGCACACTCAGAGCTGTGCGGTGCGCAGGGCGGCCAGCGTCCCGGCCAGGGCCAGCGCACAGAATACATAGAACACCGTCACCGGGCCGCCCCGCCGGCACAGCCAGGCGTCGAAGCTGCCCTCCCGAAAGAGAGGACGCCGCCGCACCCGGCGCCACAGCGCCTGCAGCAGGCCGGCCAGGCCCTCCACCCAGAAGGGCAGGGCCAGCGCCAGGGCGATGTCCGCCCGGCCAATGGACAGGGGGATGCCTCCCACCGCACCGGCCAGGAACATACTTCCCACCGAGCCCGGCAGCAGCCGCGCCGGGTAAAAGTTCCACAGCAGAAAAGCCATCAAAGCCCCTGCCAGGGCTGCAGGCAGCACCGCCAGGGGGAAAAATCCCAGGATGGTCTCGGCTCCCATCAGGCCCAGCATGGCCACAAAGGCCGCGCCGGCCGCCGCGCCGTCGGCGGGGCCGGACATCCGGGCCGACTCGCTGAGAGCCATCAGCATGACCGCCCAGAGGGGGGCTGCCGCGCCGCCCAGCTCCAGATATCCGACGCCGGGCAGGGTCAGGCCGGTGGGCATGGCGCCGTTCAGGTAGAGGGCCGCCACCGTCACCAGGGCGGCCGCCCCTTCCAGAGCCAGCCGGGGCCCCGTCCGCAGGCCCAGCACCTGGCGGGGCCGCAGCCGGGCCAGGTCGTCGGCCAGGCCCGCCGCTCCAAAGAGGAAGCCCGACCCCAGCCCCAGCATCAGCCGGCCGGTGAGCCCGCCGCCCAGCAGTTCCGGCTGGACCAGGCAGACCACCACCCAGCCCACGCCCACCGCCGCCAGGGTGCCAATGATAAAGCACAGGCCGCCCATGGTGGGCAGGCCCCTGGGCTCAGGCGGCTCCGGCTGGCGCTCCGATTCCGGCGAATCCGGCTTTGCGCCGGCGCCGGTCTCTTTTTCGGGTGGGACAAGGGCCCGCAGCAGCGGGACCAACAGGTTCCCGACCGCGGTCGTCAGGGCGAATCCCAGCACCGACGCCACGATCAAGGCAAAACGTATCATGCTTTCTATCTCCGATCCGTTGGTTTTCAGTCGCCGTTTTCGCTCTCTGCTCTGGCCTCGGCGTCCTGCAGGGCGCTCAGCTTTTCGATGGCGTTTTCCAGCGCCATCCCGCGGCTGCCCTTAAAGAGGACCGCATCCCCCGGCGCAGCTGCCCGCGCCAGGAAACCGGCAATTTCATCGTAGTTGTTGGCGTGGATGGTCCGCACCCCTTTGGCCGCGGCCACGGTGGCGGTACGGCGGGCCAGGTCGCCGTACGTAATCAGCACGTCAATGTTGCTCTGGGCCACCAGGCGGCCCAGTTCTTCGTGGGCTTCACGGCCATGCTCGCCCAGCTCCAGCATATCCGCCAGCACCGCAAAACGGCGCTTGCAGGGATATTCCTTGAACATCTCCAGGGCGGCCTTCATGCTGTTGGGGTTGGCGTTGTAGCAGTCCTTGATGATCCGCACCCCGTGGCTGTCCAGCATCTGCTGGCGCATCCCGGTCTGGCGGAACTCCTTCATCTGCTTCAGGGCGTCCCGGGGCTCCAGGCCGGCCTGGATGGCGGCGCAGTAGGCCGCCAGGGCGTTGGCCACATTGTGGCGGCCCAGCGCGCTGATGTGGACCATGAAGCAGCCATTCTCAGCGTCGTCCAGCAGGAAGCTCATGCCGTCGTCCTCCTGCCGGATGGCGGAGGCGTAGACGTCGGCCTCCTGGCTGGTCATGCTGTACCAGACCGGGCGGACGTGGCTGGGCAGCTGGGCCTTGCGCAGGAATTCGTCGTCGTAGTTGAGGATCAGGGGCGCGCCCTCGGGCATCCCCTCACAGATTTCCAGCTTTGCCTTGCAGATATTCTCCTGGCTGCCCAGATTCCCGATGTGGGACAGGCCGATGCAGGTGATGATACCGATATCAGGTTTGGCGCAGCGGGACAGACGGCTGATCTCTCCGGCGTGGTTCATCCCCATCTCGATCACGGCGTATTCGGTGGAGGCGTCGATCCGGAACAGCGTCCGGGGCAGGCCCAGCTCGTTGTTCTGGTTGCCCTCGGTCTTGATGGTGTTGCCCAGGACCGACAGAGCGGTGGCGCAGAATTCCTTGGTGGTGGTCTTGCCCACGCTGCCGGTGACGCCGATCACCTTGGGCGAGAACTGGGCCCGGTAATTGGCGCCCATCTGCATCATGGCCTGATAGCTGTCGGGGCAAAGGATGGTCTTTTCCTCGGGGACTCCCTCAACCGGGTGGTTCAGCACCACCCATGCGGCTCCGTCTGCCAGCGCTTTGGCTGCAAAATTGTGTCCGTCAAAGTGCTCGCCCGGAAACGCCACAAAGACGCATCCCGGCACAACCTCTCGGCTGTCGGTGGTCACCAGGGTGACTTTTTCTTCACCGATCCGTTCCGCAGGCGCCAGGCCTGCCAGGAGGATGTTTGCTGCGATGTGTTCCATATCGTTCTGATCCCCTTTCCTGTTTCATTCTTATCTATATGTATTATAAATATAGCGTACCGCAGTTGGCAAGTAAAGACCTTTTCTTTTCGCTTCGTTTTCACCTCTCGGGGCCTTCGGGCCGGGGGCGCGGACTCATCCGCAGGTGATGGTGACGATGGTGCCCAGCTGAACGCTGCTGCCCGGCGCGGCGCTCTGGCTCTGGACCAGGCCTCCGGCGCTGCCCTCCACGGTGCAGTTCAGACCCGCCGCCAGCAGCATCTGCCGCGCAAAGTCGGCGCTCTTGCCGGTGAGGTCGGGCACCTCGGTGGTCTTGCCGCCCGAGCCGTCGGTGTAGAGGTAGACGGTGGTGCCGCTGGGCACGGTGGACCCGGCGGTGGGATACTGCCAGGTGACCGGCGCGGCGGTGTTGTCGGCCTCGCTCTCCACCAGCTGGTGCTTGAGGCCCCGGATGTTCAGGGACACCTGGGCGTTGCTCCACTCGGTGCCGATCAGGTTGGGCACCTTGACGGTGGTGCCGCTGCGGTCGATGCCGTCGGTGGCCAGGCCCAGATAGGGGGCAATCTCACTGATGATGTTGCCCACCACCGGCGCGGCCAGAACCGACGAGTAGTCGCTGTTGGCGTTGTTGGGGTCGTCCAGCATCACATAGACCAGGATCTCCGGGTCGTCTGCCGGCAGGACCGCCACGAAGGAAGCCGCCTTTTTGTAATCACCGTCGGCACGGCGGTCCATGTTCAGCAGCTCGGAGGTGCCCGACTTGCCGCCGATGCGGTAGCCGGCCACATAGGCACGGTAGCCGCCCACCTGCGTGGTGCCGTCGCCCACCTCATACTCCATGATCTGGCGGATGGTCTCGCTGGCGCTCTCGCTGATGACCTGGCGGCGGACGTTGGCGCCGATCTGCTCCACCACGTTGCCGTTGGCGTCCACAATCTGGTCCACCACATGGGGGGTCACCAGATAGCCGCCGTTGACCGAGGCCGCAATGGCGGTGCAGACCTGCAGCGGGGTCACCGCCATGGACTGGCCGAAGGCCGAGGAGGCCAGCTCCACTTCGCCCATGTTCTTGTCGGTGTAGTACTGCATGTAGGAGGTCTCGTTGGGCAGGTCCACGCCGGTCTGTTCGGTGAAGCCAAAGGCCTTGAAATACTGATAGAAGGACTGGACGCCGATCCGCTGGCCCAGCTGGATAAAGTAGATGTTGCAGCTGTTCTGCAGAGCCAGAGCCAGGTTCTGAACGCCGTGGCTGTGACGGCCGGCGCAGTGGTAGGTCTCCTTGGCCACCGCATAGGCGCCGGAGCAGTTGAAGGTGGTGTTGTAGGTGGCGTTGCCCGAGTCCAGGCCCATAGCCGCCGTAATTACCTTAAAGACGCTTCCGGGGTAGTACAGCTCGGTGATGTTCTTGTTTTTCCACATGATATCCCGGAAGTAACCTGAGTAGTCGACCTCCGGGTCCAGGATCTTGTTGCCCTCCTCGTCGGTGACGTAGGAGCCGTCCTCGTTTTTCAGGTAGATGCCGTACAGTTCCGGCTCAGCCCGGACCAGTTCCTCCAGATAGGCCTGGTTGGCGGTGTAGTCGTTGGGGTTGTTGGGGTCAAAATCCGGCTTGGAGGCCATGGCCAGGATACCGCCGGTCTTGACGTCCATCACAATGGCGCAGCCGCGGTTTTCCACCGTGTTGGCGGCGATGGCCTCGTTCAGATACCGCTCCACCACTTCCTGAATGGTGCTGTCCAGGGTCAGGATCATGCTGTTGCCGTCCTTGGCGTCGTAGGTCACCGCGCCGCTGTCGGCGATGGCGTTGCCCCGGGCGTTGCGGATGGTGACGGTGCGGCCGTCGGTGCCGGCCAGCACGTCGTTATAGGACTTTTCCAGCCCGTAGAAGCCCTCGCCGTCGGCATTGGTGAAGCCCAGCACCGACGCCGCAAAGGCCCCGTAGGGATAGTTCCGCTGATAGGTACGGGAGCTGGAAATGGACAGCCGGCCGGTGCCCTTTTTGGCGTTGCGGTCGGAGACGTAGCTCTCGATGGACTCCTTGACGGCGTTGTTCACCTTCTCGGCCAACACCTGATAGGAGGAATCAATCTTGCTGAGGGCATTGTAAATCTTCTCGTACTGGGCCACATAGGCGTCGGAGGTGGTGTTCACCTTGTCCAGGCTGACGCCGTCCCCCGACAGCAGCCGGAGGGTCAGTTCCCGGCTGATTTCGGCGCAGGCCGCCGCATTCAGGGTGTGGGCGGTGGACTCCACTTCCTCCCCGGTCTCGGGGTCGGTGGAGGTGATGGTCTGGCTGTCGTAGAGGGCGGAGGAATAGCTGGGGTCGCACCAGATATCCCAGACTACGCTGGTGGAAGCCAGGACTTTGCCGGTGGCGTCGTAGATCTCGCCCCGGGTAGCCTGAATGGTAGTGTCCAGCAGCTGCTGGTCGCTGGCGTAGCGGGTAAACATCTCGCCATTGCGGATCTGAATATTATAAAGGCTGCCCACCACGATGAGGGTGGCCAGCGCCACCGCACCGATGGAAACGGCCATCCCAATGGTCCGGGTCCGGCGTGGAATGGGGGTGGCGTCGGGTTCCCGGCGGAGCATGTAGTTCCGCCGGCGCCTGTTGTTTTCCTGATTCATCTGCTTCTCCTGACGGCGCCCGGTCTGAGCTCACAGGCGCCAAAAACCGAAAAAGCGTGCGCTGCCGCACGCTTCTCCGGGTAGTTTGTCTGTACAGGCCGTCTCAGCCGGCCGCAGGTCACTGCGCAGCGCTGGACGGCGGATTGATGGTCCGCAGCAGGGACGAGACCCCTGCCTCCAGGGTATCGGTCCACTTTTCCACCGCGCTCTCGCGGCGGGTCAGGACGCTCTGATCGTCCAGACGGATGTAAGTAATCTGACTGTCGTCGATCTTCATCAGACCCAGACGTCCGGCCACATCCTCCACATTGCTGATGCTGGACTGAACGTTCAGGGTGGTGTTGTAGTAGTCGTTCTGGCTCTGGGCCGACACCAGCTCTGCCTTGGCCTGGCGGATGTCGCCGCTGAGCTCCACGATGCGCGCCTCGCTGAACAGCAGCGCCACCGAAAGTCCTGCCAGAACCCCCAGCGCCAGGATTTGCACCCCGTGCTGCATCATCGCGCGGAGCGGCGAAATGGCCGCTTTGCCGCCCTGCTCGACACGCAGGTTTACCCGCCGCTCGGGCTGGGGAGCCGGGCGGCGGACAGTCTGTGCATAGACAGTTCCGGAATAATGAATATCGTATGCAGGCTGACCCATGATCTATCTCTCCTTCTACGCACCAAACGGAGCGCTTGCTTACAGTTTTTCGAGGACCCGCAGCCGGGCCGAACGGCTGCGCCGGTTGTCGGCCAGCTCGTCGGGTTTTGCCTCAATGGGCTTGCGGGTGATCAGTTTTGCCTTGGCCTTGCCGCCGCACACGCAGACCGGAAATTCCGGCGGGCAGGTGCAGGCCGTGGCCCAGCGGCGGAACTTGTTTTTCACCAGCCTGTCCTCCAGAGAGTGGAAGGTGATGACACACAGCCGTCCGCCGGGCGCCAGGGCGCCGAAAATCGCATCCAATCCTTCTTCCAGTGCATCCAGCTCATGATTTACCGCAATGCGCAATGCCTGGAAACTGCGGCGCGCCGGGTTTTTATCCTTGCGCCGCACCGCCGGGGGAACCGCCGAAGCGATCAGCCCGGACAGCTGAAGGGTGGTTTCAATGGGGGTTTCCTGCCGTGCCTCGACGATTCGCCCGGCAATCTGCCAGGCGTAGGGTTCCTCGCCGTAGTCGCGGAGGATGCGGGCCAGTTCTTCCCGGTCCAGGGTGTTCACCAGGTCGGCGGCGCTTGTCCCCTCCTGGCTCATCCGCATATCCAGCGGAGCGTCCGCCCGATAGGAGAAGCCCCGCTCTGCGTCGTCCAGCTGATGGCTGGAGACCCCCAGATCCAGCAGCGCGCCGTCAATCTGGGCCACCCCCAGACCTGCCAGCGCGTCGGCTGCATAGCGGAAGTTGGTCTGTACCACTGTGGCGGGCAGGCCTGCCAGCCGCTGCCGCGCGGTCTGGACCGCGTCGGGGTCCTGGTCCAGCGCAATCAGCCGTCCGCCTGCCGCGGCGTCCAGCCGGCTCGCAATGGCCCGGGAATGTCCTGCCCCTCCGGCGGTGCCGTCCAGATAGGTGCCGTCGGAGCGGATGGCCAGCCCTTCCAGACACTCCTCCAGCAGCACCGGCACGTGTTCAAACGAGGCCGGGTCAAATGCCTGCTGTTCCTGTTCTGCTTCCATTGGGCCCGCCTCCTTTCTCAAATCATTCATTCGCATGTTTCCAGCGGCCCGGGCCCGGCGCAGAGGGCCTGTCCGCCATGGTTGAAAAGACAAGGGACGGCGTAGCCTGTCCCCTGACCCCGCCCGGGCAGGCAGGGACGGGGCTCAGGCGCCGTCACGAAGCCCGGTTTTTCTCATCTCCACAGGCTGCATCCTGCGCTCCCTCTGCAGCCGTGTCAGATGTGCAGTTCCCGCAGACGGGCGGCCCGCTGTTCGTTGGTGATGGCGGCCCGGCGGGCGTCCCAGCGGGCGGCGTCCCAGATCTCAGCATGGTTGCGGTTGCCGATGACGGCCACCGTCTTGCCCAGGCCCGCATACTGGCGCAGGCTGGCCGGCAGGAGGATTCGCCCCTGCTTGTCCAGCGTCACCTCGCAGGCGGTGCTGAACAGGTCGCCGGTGATCTCCCAGCTGTCCATCAGCTCGTCCGCTCCCATCCGTTCGGAGATGCGCTCCACCTCCGACATGGGCAGTGCGAACAGGCACTGGTCCAGCCATTCCATCACCACAAAGCTGTCGCCCATTCCGTCCCGGAACTTGGCCGGGAAATTCAGGCGGCCCTTGGCGTCAATGGTACAGTCGTAACGTCCAAAGAACACCCTGACCGCCTCCTTTTGTGGAGCTGTGCGGGGCGCGTTCCCCACTTCTCTCTACTTTACTCCACTGATATGGTTTTATTGTAACAAAACGGACCTTTGAATGCAATAGTTTTCGCCCGACTTTTTCCATTAATTTTCCGCAGGATATCCAAAACATCGTCCGTTTCCGCAATAAAGTTGATCTCTTTGTATCCCAGTTTAAGCTTTTCGGGAGATGTGCGCCGGGGGCGGAATAACTCCCCGGGTTTCTGCGTTCCGGCCGGCCCAAAAATCCTTTTTCTGGCAATTTTGCCCCGGCACGGAAAAAGCCCCCTCCGCCGCAGGGGCGGAAGGGGCTTTGGGACCATGTAATTACTGTTTTCTGGGCGGGGTGCGCAGGCTGGCGCGGACGCTCTTGACCTGGGCGGCGTTGGACAGCATGACTTCCTCGGTGTTCTTGAGCATGTTGTCGCAGTAGTCGGCGGTGGTCTGGCGCAGGGTGCGGCTCTCGGCCTGGGCCTGGGCCATGATCTCGGAGGCCCGCTGCTGGGCGTTCTTGACGATCTCCGACTCGCTGACCAGGATGCGGGCCCGCTCCTCGGCCTTGCGGACGATGGCCTGGGCCTGGGCGTTGGCCGAGTCCACAATCTGGGCCCGGTCGTTCACGATGGCCTGGGCCTGGCGCAGTTCGCCGGGCAGGTTGGCCCGGACTTCATCCAGATAATCCCGTATCTGGTCTACATCCACGATCCGTTTGCCCCCCGACAGCGGCATATTGGCGCTCTCCTCCAGGGCATCCTCGATGGTATCCAACAGTTCATTGATGTTCATACGGTGTCTCTCCCTTCCAGTTCGCCGGCGTGGGGCTTGGTGTAGCGCCACAGCAGCACACGGCCATAGCGGTACTGCTTGCGCAGGGTCAGGCCCCCCACCTCGGCGGGCAGGACCAGCTTTGCCTCGCTCTCACACAGGACGATGCCGCCGGGCGCCACCACCTTGTCCACCGCGGGCAAAATCTCCTCCAGGGTTCCTTGGCCGAAGGGCGGGTCCAGCAATACCAGATCAAACTGCTCATGGCAGGCCGACAGCCAGCGTGCAGCTTCGCCCACGCTGACCCGGCTGCGGTCAAACAGGCCGCAGGCCTTGCAGTTGCGCATCACCACGGCGGCTGCATCCCGGTTCTGGTCCAGGAACACGCACCGCGCCGCCCCGCGGGACAGCGCCTCGATGCCCAGCTGGCCGCTGCCGGCAAAAAGATCCAGCACCCGGGCGCCAGGCAGGTCAAACTGGACGATGCTGAACATCGCCTCCTTGACCTGGTCCAGGGTGGGCCGGGTCACATCTGTTCCGGGCAGCGCCTCCAGACGGCGGCCCCGTGCTTCACCTGCGATCACACGCATCTGCATCCGCTCCTTTCAGTGGTACGTTGTTCCTTTCATTATTACAGAGCAGGCCGGACTTGTCAAGCCTTGGCGGGGGGTGGTGCGGATTTGTCCCCGTTTTCGCCAAAAAATCTTGCTCCTGGGGATTTACATTCTTTATTCGTTCATATCTTTGTGTTAAGATAAAAATGAATTTTTGTGCTAAATTTGGTCTATCCTGACCGGTCAAGGAGTCTGCAACAGATGGAACGCATCGAACATTACGACTGGAACGACGGTTGGTTTTTCACCCCCCGCTATGACCCGGCCCTGCTGGGGCCGGAGATCGGCGGCCTGGATCTGGAGCCGGTGCGGCTGCCCCACACCGTCAAAGTGCTGCCCTTCAATTACTGCAACGAAAACGACTACCAGCTGGTCAGCGGCTACCGGCGTGTGTTCACTGCGCCCAAGAGCTGGGAGGGCCGCACCCTGCTTTTGACCTTCGGCGCGGCGGCCCACGACGCCACCGTCTACTGCAACGGCCAGCGGGTGGGGCATCACGCCTGCGGGTACACCGCCTTCACCGTCAACCTCACCAATGCAGTCCGGCTGGGGCAGGAAAACATTCTGGTGGTCCGGTGCGACAGCCGGGAAACGCTGGACATTCCCCCCTTCGGCGGCCAGACCGAGACCCTGACCTACGGCGGCCTCTACCGCGGGGTGTCCCTGGACGTCAAGGAAAACGCCTGGCTGCGGGATGTGTTCATCCAGGCGGGGGCCGACGGGTCTTTCCGCATTTACTCCGCCGCCGAGGGCGAGACGGTGGGCTGCACCCTGGAGGCCGAAATCCGCTCCCCGTCGGGGCGGCGGGCCGCCTATGTGGGCGAGCTCTCCCTGCCCATCAACGGCACCCTGAACGGGGTCCAGCCCTGGAGCTGTGAGCACCCCACCCGCTATACCCTCACCGTGCGGCTGATCCGCCCCGGCACCAGCGGCCTGCCCGACCGGGCTCTGGACCAGAAGGTGATCCGGTTCGGCTTCCGCACCATCCAGTTTGTGGCGGGCGGGCTGTACCTCAACGGGGTCCGCACCCATCTGCGGGGTCTGGTTCGTCCCCAGAGCTATCCCTACCAGGGCTACGCCATGCCCGACAGCATCCAGCGCCTGGACGCCCAGATTCTCCGCAAGGAGCTGGGCTGCAACGCGGTGCGGTGCGTCTGTCCGCCCAGCCCGGCTTTCCTGGACGCCTGCGACGAGCTGGGTTTGCTGGCCTTTGTGGAAATGCCGGGGCAGCAGCACATTGGCGGCCCTGCCTGGAAAGCCCAGGCTCTTCAGAACTGCCGCGAGATGGTCTGTCAGTACCGCAACCACCCCAGCGTCTTTTTGTGGGGCGTGCGGGTGCCGGGCAGCGCCGACGACGAAGCCTTCTATAAAAAGACCAACGAGGCGGCCCGCCGCCTGGACCCCACCCGCCCCACGGCGGGCACCCACCGGGCCAAAAAGGGCCAGTTGCTGGAGGACGTCTACGCCTACGACGACTTTTCCTTTGCCGGGGCGGGGCCGGGCTGTCTGCCCCGGGCATCGGTCACCCCGGACCTGCGCCGCGGCTACCTCATCAGCGGCTACGGCGGGATGATGTACCCCACCAAGAGTTTTGACGGCAACGCCCAGCGGCTGAGCCAGGCCCTGCGCTACGGCGCCGTCCTCAACGATGCCGCCGCCCAGCAGGGGGTGGCCGGCAGCTTTGGCTGGTGCATGACCGACTACAACACCCATCCGGCCTACGGCAGCGGGGACCGGGTCAGCTATCAGGGCGTGCTGGACCTGTTTCGCAACCCCA
The DNA here is from genome assembly GCF_002160175.1 of Faecalibacterium sp. An192. Taxonomy (NCBI): domain Bacteria; kingdom Bacillati; phylum Bacillota; class Clostridia; order Eubacteriales; family Oscillospiraceae; genus Faecalibacterium; species Faecalibacterium sp. An192. The sequence continues at coordinate 51,469 of NZ_NFKB01000002.1, read as the reverse complement.
AGCTGGCCGCCGCCGTCTTTGCCAGCCAGAAGCCGCCCCGGGTCCCCTCCGACATCGTGCTGGAGGTATCCCCGGCGGCCGCCTTCGGGGATATGCCCGCCGGATATCCCGGCGGATGCTGGGCTTTCACCAACGCCGACACGGTGCGGGTGTACCGCAACGGGGATTTCATCGCCGAATTCTCCCCCGACCGTCAGGGCCGGTTTGCCGCCCTGCCCTATCCGCCCATCCAGATCGACGACTTTGTGGGCTCCCTGCTGGAAAAATACGAGGGCATCGCCCACAGCGAAGCGGTCCAGCTGGCCGGCTGTCTCAACGCCATGCGCCGGGACCCCAACATTCCCTCTCCCCTGCTGCGGGCCCGTCTGGGCCGGCTGCTGCGGGCTCTGCGGATGGACGAGTCCCACCTGATCCGGCTGTACCAGACCTATATCGGGGTGCTGGGCGGCCCCACCGCCTCCTACCGGTTTGATGCGGTGTGGAAGGGCCGTGTGGCCCGCACGGTGGTGCAGGAACCCGCCCAGCGGGTCCGCCTGGAATGCACCGTCCGCAACGCCATCCTTACCGACGGCCCCACCTGGGACTGCGCCGCGGTGTCCCTCCGGGCCATCGACCAGAACGGCAGCCTCCTGCCCTATTGCAGCGAGGCGGTCCAACTGTCGGTGGAGGGCCCCGCCAAGCTGATCGGCCCCTCGGTGGTTCCCCTGCGGGGCGGCATGGCGGGCACCTATCTGGCCACCGACGGGGTGGCCGGCCGGGCCACCCTCCACTGCAAAATGGAGGGCGCCCTGGACACCGAGGTCTCGGTCATCATCCGGCGGCGTGAAGCCTGATAAAAACCCAGACTCCGCCCGCTTTTTACGTTTGCTTTGCAGTCTGTTCAAAATTTGATCATTTCCAGCTGGCATACTAAATTTAACAGGCATTCCTCTGCGCATCCAGTGCCCGGAGGGCCCTGGGGCGGTGCAGATCTGTGCCGCCCCAGCTTTCCGGTTTGGATTCCGACGTTCACAATTTATTTTTCAAAGACATGGGGGCTTATACACATATGCGTGAGAAAATCCGTCAATTTATGGCCGGCCGCTACGGCACCGATGCGCTCAATCAGTTTCTGAGCATTCTGGCCGTGGTCCTGCTGCTGCTCTCGCTGGTCACCGGCTGGGGCATCTTCACCTGGCTGGGCCTGGCCGCGCTGATCTACTGCTATTTCCGCACCTTCAGCCGCAACATCTCCCGCCGTACCGAGGAGAACTACCGCTTCTACAACCTGAAAGAGCGGGTGGCCGGCAAGTTCCGCGGCATCAAGCGCCGCTGGGACGACCGCAAGACCTACCGCTATTTCCGGTGCCCCAAGTGCCGCCAGATGCTGCGCGTGCCCACGGGCCGGGGCCGGATCGAAATTTCCTGCCCCCGGTGCGGCACCCAGTTCATCAAGAAGAGCTGATATGTTCGGCTATATCATTCCCGACCAGCAGGCCATGACCCCCGAAGCCCGGGACCGCTACCGCACCGCCTATTGCGGGCTGTGCCGCCGGGCTGCGGCCCTCCATGGCATGGCTGGCCGGATGACCTTGAGCTACGACCTGACCTTTTTGAACCTGCTGCTGTCCAGCCTGTACGAGGGCGAGACGCCGGCGGTGGCCGAGACCGGCCGCTGCCCGGTGCATCCCATCCGGCCCATCCACTGGCGGTACAGCGGCCCCACCGATTACTGTGCCGACATCGGCCTGGCCCTTCATTATTACAGCGCCAAGGACAAATGGGAGGACGACCGCAGCCCTCTGGGCCTTGGATATATGAAGCTGCTGGACCAGCGCCGCCGGGACGCCGAGGCCCGCTGGCCCCGGGCCTGCCAGGCCATCACCACCGGCCTGGCCCAGCTGGCCGCCTATGAGGCCGACGGCTGCGAGGACCTGGATTTGGTGTCGGGGTCCTTCGGGGGTCTGATGGCCGAGCTGTTCGACTACAAGCAGGACCGCTGGTCCGGCGAGCTGCGCACCATCGGCTACAGCATCGGCAAATATATCTATCTCCTGGACGCCTGGGACGACCTGGAGCGGGACAAGCGGAAGGGTTCCTACAATCCTCTGCGCAGCCTGTCCGCCGAGCCGGACTATGAAAACCAGATGCGGGAAATCTTCGAGCTGCTTCTGGCCCAGGCTGCGGCCGCCTTCCGGCGGCTGCCCTGCGTCGAGGACGTCGATCTGCTGGAAAACATCCTGTACTCCGGCATCTGGCTCAAATACAACGTGAAAAACAGCCGAAAACAGCCCCGCTGAGCCTTCTTGTGCGGTGTGGGGCTTGCTTTTTGAGCCTGTATACGATAAAATAGATGAGATTGTGAAGACCTTTCCGGGAGCGCGGGTGTTTCCCGCTCATGGGCGGCGGCCTGCGCGCTCCTTTTCCACATTGCGATAGAGAGTTGTGAGGAAGTTATTCGATGAAAGATCCCTATGAGGTTCTTGGCGTCCAGCGCGGCGCCAGTGAGGAAGAGATCAAGAAAGCCTACCGCGCCAAGTGCAAGCGCTGGCACCCCGACCTGAACCCCGACGACCCCACCGCCGAGGAACACTTCAAAGAGGTGCAGGCCGCCTACGACGCCATCATGAAGGGGGATACCGGCCCCCAGAGCGCCGGCGGCTACAGCCAGCAGGGCTATGGCGGATACAGTCAGCAGAGTTATCAGCAGGGCTACCAGCAGGGCGGCTTTGAGGATGGCTTCTATGGGTTTGACCCCTTCGGCTTTGGGTTTGGCGGATACGGCTACACCCAGCAGCAGCGGGGCCCCAGCAGTTCCAGCAGCGACCCGGCTGAGATCCAGGCCGCCCGCAACTTCATCGTCAACGGCCGCTACGCCGAGGCCCGCCGGGTGCTGGACTCCCAGCGGGACCGGAACGCCCGCTGGTACTATCTGTCCAGCCTGGCCAACCAGGGCCTGGGCCGCAGCATCGACGCTCTGCAGGACGCCCGCCGGGCCGTCCAGCTGGACCCCAACAACACCGAGTACCGCTCTCACCTGAACCGGCTGCAGAATCCGGGCCAAACCTACCGGACCCAGACCACCTACACCAACGCCGGCGGCGGCATCATGCGGTGGTGCTGGTCCATGATCCTGTTGAACCTGCTGTGCAACTGCTGCTGCGGCAACCGCTGGTTCTTCTACCGGCCCTTCTGATGTTCCCCGTTTTTTCGCGCAGTTTCGCCCCTGTCCCGCCCGGACAGGGGCTTTCTTCTTGCCGCTGGATATAGACCTTTCCCACAAATTATGTTAATATATTATTAATGTGACCGGGCGGCCCTACCCCCGGTCTGAATCAACTGGAAAGGATGCTTAACGCATGAAAATCATACTTGTGGGCGGCGGCAAAGTGGGCACGGCCCTGGCCCGTCAGCTCAGCGAGGAAGGCCACAGCGTCACGGTGGTGGACACCAACAAGGCCCGCGTGGAACAAATCGTCCAGAACTACGATGTTTTGGGCGTGGTGGGCAACGGTTCCTCCATTGCCACCCTGTCCGAGGCCGGCATCGAGGACAACGACGTCTTTATCGCCATCACCGGTTCGGACGAGCTGAACCTGCTGTGCTGCATGTTCGCCAAAAAGGCAGGCAGCCGCCACACCATCGCCCGGGTCCGCAACCCGTCCTACAGCCACGAGCTGGACTTTATCCGCCAGCAGACCGGCATCTCGGCCATCATCAACCCCGAGATGGCCGCCGCCGCTGAGATTTCGCGGCTGCTGCGGTTCCCCGGCGCCACCAAGATCGACACCTTCGCCGACGGCCGGGTCCGCCTGATCAAGTTCGCCCTGCTGGAACCCCACGGCCTGGACGGCATGCCCATCCGGGACATCCCCTCCCGGCTGGGATGCGACATTCTGGTCTGCGCGGTGGAACGGGGCAAGACGGTAACCATTCCCGACGGCAGCTTTGTGCTGCGCAGCGGCGACCTGGTCACCTTCCTGGCCACCCAGGAAAAGGCCCACCAGTTCTTCCTCAAGCTGGGCATCCCGGTCAAGCCGGTGAAAAACGCCATGATCGTGGGCGGCGGCGCCATCGCCTTCTACCTGAGCAAGTCCCTGCTGGCGGACAACGTCAAGGTCCGCATCATCGAGCGGGACCTGAACCGCTGCGACTATCTGGCTGAGGAACTGCCCCAGGCCCAGATCCTCTGTGCCGACGGCTCCAACCGCAGTTTTTTGCTGTCCGAGGGCCTGGACTCCACCGAGGCCTTTGTCTCCCTCACCAACATGGACGAGGAAAACATCCTGCTGTCCCTCTTTGCCAGCAACCACTCCCGCGCCAAGCGGGTCACCAAGATCAACCGGCTGGAATTCGACGATATGCTCTCCAGTTTTGACCTGGGCAGCATCATCTATCCCAAGTACATGACCTGCGACTTCATCGTCCAGTACGTCCGCGCCCTCCAGAACGAGGCCGGCAGCAACATCAAGACCCTCTACCGCATTCTGGACGACCGGGTGGAGGCGCTGGAATTCACCGTCCACGAAAACAGCGCCGTCACCGGCGTCCCCCTGAGCAGCCTGTCTCTGAAACCCAATCTGCTGCTGTGCTGCATCGCCCGGGGCGACCGGATCATCATTCCCCGGGGCGGCGACACCATCCAGGTGGGCGATACTGTCATCGTGGTGACCCTGCAGCATGGCCTCCATGACCTGCGGGACATCGCGGCCGGACAAGGGAGCGCACGCCGATGAATTATGCTGTTGTTTTCCGGCTTTTGGGCTATATTCTGCTGTGCGAGGGCGGCCTGCTGTGCCTGCCGGCCCTGGTCAGCGCTCTGTACAGCGAATGGGATATCCTGTGGATTTTCCTTTTCACCGTGGCCCTCTGCTTTGTGATCGGCCTTTCCCTCACCTTCCTGAAACCCCGCAGCAAGATCTTCCATATGCGGGAGAGCTGCGCCACCGCCGCCCTGACCTGGATTGTCATCAGTATCATGGGCGCCATTCCCTTTGTCCTGTCGGGGGCCATCCCCAACCCCATCGAGGCTCTGTTTGAGACGGTGTCGGGCTTTACCACCACCGGTGCCTCGGTGCTGGCCGACGTGGAGAGCCTGCCCATGGGCATTTTGTTCTGGCGCAGCTTCACCCACTGGATCGGCGGCATGGGCATTCTGGTGTTTCTGCTGGCGGTGATGCCCCTGACCGGCGGCAGCCATGTCAACCTGATGAAGGCCGAAAGCCCCGGCCCCCAGGTGGAAAAAATGGTGCCCTCGGTCCAGGCCACCGCCAAAATCCTCTACACCATCTATTTGGGCATGACCGCTCTTCAGATTCTGTTCATGTTGGCGGGCGGCTGTCCCCTGATGGACTCCCTGCTGCTGACCTTCGGCACCGCAGGCACCGGCGGCTTCGGCGTCCTGAACGACAGCCTGGGCAGCTACTCCACCTACATCCAGGTGGTGGTCACCATCTTTATGATCCTGTTCGGCGTCAACTTCAGCGTCTATTTCTATCTGACCCGCCGCAAGTTCAAAAAGGCCTTCGCCATCGAGGAAGTCCGGTGGTATCTGGCGGTCATCGCCGCATCCATCCTGCTCATCAGCTGGAACATCCGGGACCTGTTCCCCAGCTTCCTCACCGCGATGCAGCAGGCCGCCTTCCAGGTGGCCTCCATCATCACCACCACCGGTTTCTCCAGCTGCGACTTTGACCTGTGGCCCTCCTTCTCCAAAAGCATCCTGGTGGCCCTGATGTTCATTGGCGCCTGCGCCGGCAGTACCGGCGGCGGCATGAAGATCAGCCGTCTGATGGTTCTGGCCAAGAGCATCCGCAAAGAGGTGCTTCAAACCGTCCATCCCAACGCAGTCACCCCCATCCGGGTGGACGGCAAGCCCATCAACCACGAGACCCTCCGGTCCATCAACGTGTTCATGGCGGCCTACATCATCCTGTTTGCGTCGTCGGTGCTGCTGATCAGCCTGGACGGCTACGACTTCACCACCAACTTCACCGCCGTGGCCGCCACCTTCAACAACATCGGCCCCGGCCTGGCGGCCGTAGGTCCCACCGCCAACTTCTCCATCTACTCCGGCTTTTCCAAGCTGGTGCTGACCTTCGACATGCTGGCCGGACGTCTGGAGCTGTTCCCCCTGCTGCTCCTGTTCGCCCCCGAGACTTGGAAAAAATTCTAATCCGCTTTTCTGCGCCCTCTGCCCGCCGGCAGGGGGCTTTTTTTTGGGCCCAAAACAAAAAATCCGCCCATTCCTGCCGATATCCGGCACGGAACAGCGGATTTTTCTCAAATTCAGATCAGGGCCGCCCCCGAATGGGCCGGCAGCTGGCTCCCCTCCATCATGCTCTGCACCAGGCTGGGCAGGGCGGTCAGGTCTCCGTCGGTCACCCGCAGGGCGGCCGCCAGACCTGCCAGAGCCACCACCCCCAGCACAAAGGCCAGGCGCGCCGGCCAGCGGCGGCGATGCGTCTGCGGCGCCGGGAGGCTTGTCTCTGTTGAGGCAGGGTTTTCCGGCGTTTCTTCCTCCCCAGGGGCAGCGGATTCGGCGGGGGCCGCCTGGGCCTCCCACAGGGGGCCTGGCCGTTTGCCCCGGGGCACAAAGCACACTTCCGGGGACTGGCGGCGGCCTTCGGCGGCACGGCGCAGGATATCCAGCAGCCAGAGGGCGGGATTTTCCCCCGCGCCGGCCAGATAGAACCAGCTGCCCTTCCGGCCGGCCACCGCCACCAGGGTGCGCTTCTCCATCGAAAGAGCCCCCGCCGCCAGATCGGCCTTTGTCACCTTGAGGGTTGCCCGCAGGCGGTCCAGCTCCCGGGCCACCGGGCCGGCGGTTTCCTTTTTGTCCCGCCGGAGGGCCAGGGCCTCGATTCGCGCGGCGGCGTCAGGGTCCTCACAGCTGCCCGCCCCAAAGTCAAAGACGCGGTCCACCCCGTCCCGCCCTTCCAGCCGGGGGGCCAGCAGTTCCAGGGCCAGCTTGTCCCCACAGGCCAGCAGACGGTCCCGCTTCACCAGAGCCCGGGCGGCACAATCGGCCAGGGTCTGTTCCCCTGTGCCGTACAGCCCCGCCCGAAAGGTCCGGCGCAGCCGTCCCTCCGCCTTGTGCAGCGCGGGGGCCGGGGCCGTCAGGGCCAGAAGGGTCTCGGGCCCCTGGGACCGGCTCTCCACCTGAGTCAGGCCATACCGGCCCGCCAGGCCGGAGGCGGCCCGGCACACCTCCGCCTCCTGTACACCAAAAAACCGGAGCACCCAGCTCTCATTTGCCCCATCCATCCTTGCATTCCTCCTGTCGCTTTCTGCGGTGCATCTGAAAGCCGGTCCGGCAAGGGTGATGGCGCGCTGAAGGGTTTCAGATGGACCTTATAAGATCAACGCCTGGTCCAGTGCCTCCAGCGCCTCAGGCCGGGTGCAGTCCTCGGCCGTCAGGCGGCAGCAGCCCGCCGGGGCCTTGCCCTGCATCAGCCGCAGGGCCAGCTCCAGGGCCGCATGGGCCGCCCGGGCCCGGACATTTTCCCGCCCCGAGCGGACGTAGTGGAATTTCTCCACCCAAACGCCGTCCTCTGTGGCACCGGCAATATAGACGGTGCCCACCGGGCGCACTTGGTCGCCGCCCCCCGGGCCTGCCAGCCCGGTGACCGAGACCGCCAGATCCGCGCCGGCAGCCTGCCGGGCGCCCAGCGCCATCTGGGCCGCCACCGGTCCCGACACCACGTTGTAGCGCTCAATCACCGCCGGGTCCACCCCCAGCAGCCGGGCCTTGGCCTGTTCCCAATAGGTCACAAAGCCATAGCCGAACACGTGGCTTGCCCCCGGCACTGCGGTGAGCTGCTGGGCGATGAGGCCGCCGGTGCAGCTCTCGGCGGTGGCCAGGGTCATGCCCTTGGCCTCCAGGGTGTGGATCACGGTATGCGCCAAACCAGGTACATCTTCATCATACACCGCGTCGCCAAGAATATCATAGAACTTTTTGGCATATGCCCGGCACATGGCCTCCCCGTCCTGGTCGCTGGCCGCCCGGGCGGTGATGCGGATTTCGCTCTCGCCGGTCTTGCAGTAGATGGCCGCGGTGGGGTTGGGGCTGCTGAGCAGGTGCCGCACACGGTATTCAATCTCGCTCTCGCCCCCCAGAACCCGCAGCGTCAGGGAGTGAAGGGTGCAGTTCTGCCGGGCCAGCAGCCAGGGCCGGACCTGTTCCGCCCACATGGCTTTCATCTCGGCCGGCACCCCCGGCATCAGGACGGCGCAGCGGCCGTCCTGCTCAAACCAGGCCCCCGGCGCGGTGCCGTGGGCGTTGGGGATTTTCCGGCCGCGAACGGGCACCATGGCCTGTTTGCGGTTGTTGGGGGTGGTCTGACGGCCCATCCGGGTGAAAAAGCTCACGATCTTCTCCCACTCCTCGGGATCAAAGACCAGCGTATCCCCGTAGCAGGCCGCCACCGTCTCCTTGGTCAGGTCGTCGTCGGTGGGCCCCAGCCCGCCGGTGAAAACCAGCAGGTCGCAGCGGTCCTTGGCCTCCCGCACCCAGTCGGCCAGCCGCTCATGGTTATCCCCCACGGTGCTCTGGCGCTGGACGGTGATGCCCAGCTGGGCCAGCTCCTGGCTGAGGAACTGGGCATTGGTGTTCAGGATATTCCCCAGCAGCAGCTCGGTGCCCACGCTGATGATTTCTGCCGTCATGGCTCGGCCTCCCCTCAGTCTTCCAGCTCCAGCTCGTCATTGATGCGGATGCGCAGCCGCTCGGTCTGGGCCGCCGCCTCGGCCTCCAGCTGGGCCAGGCCGGGCATGGCGGCCTCCGCCTCCAGAATCTCCTCCAGGGTGGGACGGAGTTTGGGGTGGGGCGGGGTGAAGATGGTGCAGCAGTCCTCATAGGGCAGGATGCTGGTCTCAAAGGTGCCGATGTGCCGGGCGGTCTCCACAATCTCGGTCTTGTCCATGCCGATCAGGGGGCGCAGCACCGGCAGGTCCTGAGCTGCATCGGTGCAGCGGAGGGCGTGGACGGTCTGGCTGGCCACCTGGGCCAGGCTCTCGCCGGTGATGAGGGCTTCGCAGCCCTGGCGCTGGGCGATCTGGCCCGCAATCCGCATCATGCTGCGGCGCATCAGGACGGTGAAAAGCATGGCGGGAGCGTTGTCCCGGATATACTCCTGGGGCCGGGTATAGGGCACCACAAACAGGTTGCAGCTGCCGGTGTAGACGGTGGTGCGCTGGGCCAGGGCGATCACCTTGCGGCGGGCCCGCTCAGAGGTATAGGGAGGCGAAGCGAAGTGGATGTGATCCAGCGCCAGACCCCGCTTGGCCATCCGGTAGGCCGCCACCGGGCTGTCAATGCCGCCCGACAGCATATTCAGGGCGCGGCCGCTGGTGCCCACCGGCAGACCGCCCTCGCCGGGGGTCTTGGGTCCGTGGACGTAGGCCCCGCGGTCCCGGATTTCCACAATCACCTTGCAGTCCGGGTTGTGGACGTCCACCTTCAGCCGGGGATGACGCTCCAGCAGATAGGCGCCCAGCTCCCGCATCAGGGCGGGGCTGTCCATGGGGAAGGTCTTGTCCGAACGGCGGGCCTCCACCTTAAAGGTGACGGCATGGCGCAGGCTGTCTCCCAGATAGGACTCGGCGGTGCGGCAGATGGCGTCAAAATCCTTTTCACAGACGGCGCTGCGGCTGACTGCCGCCAGGCCGAACACCTTGCTCACCCGCTCAAAGGCCAGGTCCAGGTCGGCCCCGTCCTCCTCCGGCTCCATGTAAAAGGTGGACTGGGCGCACCAGACGTTGAACTTGCCGGCGTCCTTCAGCCGGAAGCGCAGAATTTTCATGAGAGCGGACTCAAATTGATTCCGGTTGAGGCCCTTGAGGGACATTTCGCCCTGGTAGCCAATGATTACTTCCTGCATATACATTCTCCTACTATAACAATCTGTCAAAACAAAAGCCAGTCCGGCCCGGGCCGGACCGGCCGTTTCCGGTTCCTTTAAAAGGACGCCAGGGTTTTCATGCCGGCCTCAAACCGCTCCAGGAAGGCGTCCACATCCTCGGGGGTGTTATCGGCGCAGAAGGACACCCGGATGGCGGTGTCGATGGCCCGATCGCTGCGGCCCATGACCGCCAATGTATGGCTAGGCTCGCCCCGGCCGCAGGCCGACGCCGAGGAGACATACACCTTTGCCTCGGCCAGCCAGGCCAGCATGGTCTCGCTCTTGATCCGGTTCTGGCTGAAATTCAGGATTTCAGGCACGCCGTCGGCGGGGCTGTTGATCTCCACCGTGGGGAAGGCCGCCAGTCCGGTCCGCAGCCGGTCATTCAGCTCCCGCACACGGGCGGTGCGCTCCCGCAGGGTGGGGGCCAGCTTTTGGGCGGCCGCCGCCAGGCCCAGGGCATAGGGCAGGTTCTCGGTGCCGGGCCGGATGCCCCGCTCCTGCTCGCCTCCCAGATAGGGCGGCCGGAAGCTCTGGATCAGCTTGTCGCTGAGGAACAAACCGCCCACCCCCTTGGGGGCGTGAATCTTGTGGCCGCTGACGGTGAAGCTGTCGATGCCGCTGTCCGCCAGCTTGACCGGCAGCCGCATCCAGGCCTGGACGCCGTCCACATGGACCATCACCCGGGAGTTGATCTTTTTGGCCTCCCGGGCCAGGCGCTCCACGTCGCAGCGGGCGCCGGTCTCGTTGTTCACCATCATGCAGGCCACCAGGACGGTGGAACGGTCCACCTGTTCCAGCATCCGGTCCACGTCCAGCCGGCCATCGGCTTCAGGGGCCACAAACACCACCTGCCAGCCGCTGGAAGCCAGCTGCTCCAGAGGACGGCGGACGCTGGGATGCTCAAACCCCGAGCAGATGATCTTTTTGCCAAAGGTCTTGGTGAGAGCGCCGCCCAGCAGGGCCAGGTTGTTTCCCTCGCTGCCGCAGGAGGTGAAATAAAACTCCTTGCTCTTGCAGCCGATGGTGCGGGCCAGAGCGGCCCGGGCATGGCCGAGGGCCGCCTCGCTCTCGGCGCCGGGCCGGTAGAGGGAGGAAGGGTTGGCCCAGTGCTCCAGCATGGCGGTATGGATGACATCGGCCACCGCGGGGTCCACGATGGTGGTGGCCGCGTTGTCCAGATAATGCAGCGAAGGGTCTGTGCGCATCAAATTACCTGCTTTCTGTCAAGAATTCCTATTTTATAAGTATAGCATAAATCAAGCCAGGAAGAAAGGCCCCGCCGCCCCCTGGCAAAATTCACCTGCCGCCTTGCGCGGCGGTGGCGGGCGCTGTATAATAGAATCAATCATCAAAAGTCCCCGGGAAACCGGGGCAAGGAGGACCCTATGGCAGACTATCAGGAATACCGCCGCCATGTTCTGCACAGGCGGTGGCGCAGGACGTTTTCCACCGTGCTGGCGTTTCTGATGCTGGTGCTGCTGTGCGGCGTATGGGTGCTGTGGCGTCAGCTCTACCCCACCCGCCGCGAAAACAAAACGCCCCAGGTCACCCTGCTGGAACAGACCCTGCCCAGCACCGAATGGCGTACCCTCAGCTACACCCGTCAGACCAGCCTCACCGTCCAGAAACTGACCGACGGCATTACCACCGCCATGGATTTCCGGCTGGCGTCCATGCCCGAAACCCAGACCGCGCCGGTGGACCTGAGCTATTTTGACAACGCCGTCTTTCTGGGAGACAGCCTGACCCAGGGCCTGCAGATCTACGACACCGGCCTTCCCAACGCCCACTATTGTGCCTACCGCGGGGTAGGCCCCAGCGCGGTGGTCAACGGCACCACCTGCACCCGGGTGGACGGCGTCCAGGAAGTGCCGCTGGATGCAATGGTATCTTATGCCCCCGAATCCGTGTACATTCTGCTGGGCACCAACGTCCTGACCCAGGACACCGACTACACCAGTTTCCTCAACTACTACAGCCTGATGCTGGACCGCATCCGGAACCTTTTGCCGGACGCGGACATCTATGTCCAGTCCATCACGCCGGTGCGCCCCGAGGTCAGCGCCGACGCCAAGCACGCCGGCATGTATGCCGAGCGGTTCATCCGGGTCAACAATGACCTGGCGGCCCTGGCGGTGGAAAAAGGCTGCTACTTCCTGGATCTTTGGGAGGTGCTGGCGGACGAAAACGGCGACCTGAAAGCCGAATACGCCCAGCCCGACGGCTACCATCTGTTGCCCGCGGGCTACACCGCCTGGGTGGAGTACCTGCGCACCCATGTGGCCCACAACGACATTGTGAACCCCACCGAGGAACAGGTCCAGACCGCTGAGGCCGGCGTCCAGACCGAAAGTCTCCCCGCCGCAGCCAGCATCCCGGCCTGATTTCCCCTCACAGCACAAACAAAAAGGACAGCGCGTCATCCGACCGCTGTCCCTTTTCTTTTGTGGTTTTTGTTACCGCTTGGCGATGCACTCGATCTCCAGCTTGGCGCCCTTGGGGATGGCGGCCACCTGCACGCAGCTGCGGGCGGGGTAGGGCTCGCTGAAGGCCTGGGCGTAGATCTGGTTCACTGCGGCGAAATCGTTGATGTCGGCTAGGAAAATCACCGTCTTGACCACGTTGGCCATAGTGAGGCCGGCCTCAGCCAGAATGGCCTTGATATTGGCCAGGCTCTGGGCGGCCTGCTCCTCCACGGTGTCAGCCATCAAACCGGTGGCAGGGTTCACAGGAATCTGACCCGACACAAAGACCAGATCCCCCAGGTCCAGAGCCTGGCTGTAGGGACCGATGGCGGCGGGTGCGTTGGAAGTGGAAACAACGTTCATGGTAAGTTCTCCTTTTGCGGCAGGCTTGCGCCTGGGTGATGTATATTCGTCGAATGAAGGCCCCTGTGCCAAATCATCCGAAACAGAACGGCCCGGCCCATCACGCTGGACTCACAGGGCCGCAGGCCGGGAGCCTTATAAAGCTACCGGGAAACTGTCCCCTTTCGCCTGACCTGCTTCTGCGGCTGTCTGCCCATTTTCTCTCAAAAGCAGACGCAAAGACCGAAAAATCAGACTGGCACGACGCTGGACTCACAGGGCCGCAGGCCGGGAACCTCTTAAAGCGGCTGGAACCTTATCGCCGGCAGGGCCTTGTGAGGACCACAGCAGTCAGCGGTACCAGGTGAAGCTTTTTGCCAAGCTTTTTCTCGAAAAAGCGGAATTAGGTGCGTTCGGCGACCAGCTGGAAACCGGCTTTGGCCAGCTCGGTGCGGATCTGCTCGATCTGGGCGGCGTCGCGGGTCTCCATGCCCAGCTTGAGGAAGCAGCTGGAGATGGGCATGTCGGGATCGGAACCGTCGTACTGAACCGATACCACGTTGCCGCCGCACTCGGCCACAATCCGGGATACCTTGGTCAGCTGGCCCGGCTTGTCCTCCAGGGCAATGGTCAGATTGGACTTCCGCCCGCTCATCACCAGACCGCGGGTGATGACACGGCTGAGGATGTTGACGTCAATGTTGCCGCCCGACACCACACAGACCACTTTCTTGCCCTGAATGGGCAGCTTGTGGAACAGGGCCGCCGCCACCGGCACCGCGCCGGCTCCCTCGGCCACCAGCTTCTGGTTCTCCATCAGGGAGAGGATGGCCGCTGCGATTTCGTCCTCGCTGACGGTGACCACCTCGTCCACGTACTTTTCGCACATTTCATAGGTCAGCTCGCCGGGGGTCTTGACCTGGATGCCGTCCGCAAAGGTGGAAGCGGCGTCCAGGGTCTGATACTTGTGCTGCTGCACCGACTGGTACATGCTGGGCGCGCCCGCCGCCTGGACGCCGTAGACCTTTACCTCGGGCCGCAGGGACTTGATGGTGAAGGCGATGCCGGCAATCAGGCCGCCGCCGCCGATGGGCACAATCACTGCGTCCAGGTCGGGCAGCTGGTCCAGAATCTCCAGACCGATGGTCCCCTGCCCTGCGATGACCAGCTCGTCGTCGTAGGGATGAATGAAGGTCATGCCGGTCTCGGCCTGGAGCTCCACTGCCTTGTCGTGAGCGTCGTCGTAGGTGCCCGGCACCAGACAGACCTCAGCGCCCAGGTTCTTGGTGTTCTCCACCTTCATGATGGGGGCGCCGTCCGGCATGCAGACAATGCTCTTGATCCCCCGGCGGGTGGCGGCCAGGGCCACGCCCTGGGCGTGGTTGCCCGCCGAACAGGCAATGACGCCCCGGCTGCGCTCCTCCTCCGACAGCTGGCTGATCTTATAATAGGCGCCCCGTACCTTGAAACTGCCGGTCACCTGGAGATTCTCGGTTTTCAGGTAGAGATGGCAGTCCTTGGACAGCAGGGGTGCCTCGATCAGGTCGGTGCGGCGGGCGATGTCCTTCAGCACAAAGGCGGCGTGGTAGATTTTATCCAGTGTAAGCATAATCCCTCTCCCAACAAAATACAGGACCGGGACGCCCTGTGTCTCTTTCTGTAAAAAGGTCTGATAGACACCAGTATAGATTACATAAACTGTTTTGTCAAATGAAATCCTTTCACGACGCATTCCGGCTACCGCCGCCGGAGACGCGGACCGGCCCCTTCCAAACGACAAAGGCCCCCATCCGAGCCGCATCGGACAGGGGCCTTTGTCTCAAATAACAGGAAATCGCAGCGTTCAGTCCATCGCCTGAAGGATGGCGTCGCCCATGGCGGCGCAGCCCAGGCAGGTGCAGCCTTCGCTCATGTTGTCGGCGGTGCGCAGGCCGGCGTCCAGCACCTTGCCCACGGCCGCCTCAATGCAGTCGGCCTCGGCCGCCATCCCGAAGCTGTAGCGCAGCATCATGGCTGCCGACAGGATGCAGGCGGTGGGGTTGACCACGTCTTTGCCGGCAATGTCGGGGGCCGAGCCGTGGATGGGCTCATAGAGGCCCCGGGTCCCCTCGCCCAGCGAGGAGGAGGGAATCATGCCGATGGAACCGGTAATCATGGAAGCCTCATCCGACAGGATGTCGCCGAACATATTCTCGGTGACGATGACGTCGAACTGGGCGGGATTCTTGACGATCTGCATGGCGCAGTTGTCCACAAACATCTCGCTGTACTCCACATCGGGATACTCGGCCTGGAGGCGGTGCATCACCGCACGCCACAGGCGGCTGGTGTCCAGAACGTTGGCCTTATCCACACAGCACAGCTTTTTGCGGCGCTTCTGAGCCGTCTCAAAGCCGATGCGGCCGATCCGCTCGATCTCGTGCTCGGAATAAGGCATCAGGTCCACCGCCTGCTTTTCGCCGCTGGGCAGGGTGTCGGTGCGGTGCTCGCCGAAATAGACGCCGCCGGTCAGCTCCCGTACAATGATGAAGTCAATCCCCTGGGCCACAATCTCGGGCTTGAGGGGGCTGGCCGGGGCCAGCTGGGGCCAGATTTTGGCCGGGCGGCTGTTGGAGTACAGGCCCATGCCGGCCCGCAGGCGCAGCAGGCCCTTTTCGGGGCGCTTGTCGCCGGGCATTCCCTCCCACTTGGGGCCGCCCACCGCGCCCAGCAGAACGCTGTCGGCGGCCAGGCATTTGTCCAGCTCGTGCTGGGGCAGCGGGTCGCCGTATTTGTCGATGGCCTCGCCGCCCATGGCGGTGTCAATGTAGTGGAAGGTGTGGCCGTATTTCTCGGCGACCTTATCCAGCACCCGCAGGGCCTGGCGGACAATCTCGGGGCTGGCGCAGTCGCCCCAGATGACGGCAATGTTCTTTTCCATGGCGGTATCCCTTTCTTACTTGGCGTTCTTGGCCTGGATGGAGTTCATCAGGCCGCCGGCGGCGATGATCTCCTGGATGAAGGGCGGGAACGGCTCGGCCTGGAAGACCGCGCCGGTGGTCTCGTCGGTGATGACGCCGGTGTCAAAGTCCACGCTCACCAGGTCGCCGGCCTCGATGGCCTCGGCGGCTGCCTCACACTCCAGGATGGGCAGGCCGATGTTGATGCTGTTGCGGTAGAAAATACGTGCAAAGCTCTTGGCGATGACCACCGAGATGCCGCTGGTCTTGATGCACAGGGGTGCGTGCTCCCGGGAGGAGCCGCAGCCGAAGTTCCAGCCGCCCACCATCACGTCCCCGGGCTGGACCTTGGCGACAAATTCCTTGTCGATGTCCTCCATGCAGTGGGAGGCCAGCTCTTTGGCGTCCTGGGTGTTCAGGTAGCGGGCCGGGATGATGACGTCGGTGTCCACGTTGTCGGGATATTTGAAAACATGACCTTTCGCGTTCATTGCAGTGTGCTCCTTTCGTCGTCAGACCGTGCGGGGGTCGGTGATGTAGCCGGTGAGGGCCGAGGCGGCTGCCGTGGCCGGGCTGGCCAGGTAGACCTCGCTCTTGACGTGGCCCATGCGGCCCACGAAGTTGCGGTTGGTGGTGGAGACGCAGCGCTCGCCCTCGGCCAGGATGCCCATGTAGCCGCCCAGGCAGGGGCCGCAGGTGGGGGTGGAGACGATGCAGCCTGCATCGATGAAGGCCTCGGCCCAGCCGCGGCGGATGCACTCTTTATAGACTGCCATGGTGGCCGGAATGATGATGCCCCGGACGCCCTTGGCGATGTGCTTGCCCTTGAGGATGTTGTAGGCGGCCTCCATGTCCTCCAGACGGCCGTTGGTGCAGCTGCCGATCACCACCTGATCGATCTTGATGTCGCCGCCCTCGCTGGCGGGGTGGGTGTTCTCGGGCAGGTGGGGATAGCTGACGGTGGGCACCAGGGCGGACAGGTCAATCTCGATGGTCTGCTCGTACTCGGCGTCGGGGTCTGCCTCGTAATAAACGGGGGTGCGCTGGCTGCGGCCGGCCAGATAGGCCTTGGTCACCTCGTCCACCGGGAAGATGCCGTTCTTGGCGCCGGCCTCAATGGCCATGTTGCAGACGCACAGACGGTCCTCCATGGTGAGGCTGGCCACGCCGGGGCCGGTGAACTCCATGGACTTGTACAGAGCGCCGTCCACGCCGATCTGGCCGATGATGGAGAGGATCAGGTCCTTGCCCGAGACCCGCTCGGGCAGCGAGCCGGTGAGGACGAACCGGATGGCGGCGGGAACCTTGAACCAAGCCATGCCGGTGGCCATGCCGGCGGCCATGTCGGTGGAGCCTACGCCGGTAGAGAAGGCGCCCAGAGCGCCGTAGGTGCAGGTGTGGCTGTCGGCGCCGATGATGCAGTCGCCGGCGGTGACGATGCCTTTTTCGGGCAGGAGGGCGTGTTCAATGCCCATTTCGCCCACGTCGTAGAAGTTGAGGATGTCGTATTTGTTGGCGAAGGTGCGGCACTGCTTGGACTGGGTGGCGCTCTTGATGTCCTTGTTGGGGACGAAGTGGTCCAGGACGATGGCGATGTGCTCCTTGTCGAACACGCTGTCAAAGCCGGCCTTCTCAAACTCGTTGATGGCCACCGGGGTGGTGATGTCGTTGCCCAGGACGATGTCCAGCTTGGCGTTGATGAGCTGGCCGGCCTTGACCTGGTCCAGGCCCGCGTGAGCGGCCAGAATCTTCTGCGTCAGAGTCATTCCCATGATATGGTTCTCCCTTCATCCATTCTCACTTGTTGTTGATGGCCGACACCAGCGCCCGGATACCGGCCACAATGATGTCGGTGTCGGTGCCGGCGCCCCAGGTGGTGGTGCCGTCGCCCCAGACCAGGCCCACATAGGAGGCGGCGCGGGAAGTGGAGCCGCCGTCCAGGCTGTGCTCGGAGTACTGCTCCAGGTGGAAGTCCATGCCGGTGGCGGTCTGAATGGCGTTGGCCACAGCGTCCAGACGGCCGTTGCCGATGGCCACCACTTCGCGGGTGGAGCCGTTCATCTCCAGGGTGACCGATGCGGTGATGCCGCTCTTCTGGATGAAGTGGGCCTCGGCCACGTTGAGGGGTTTCTGCTTGTTGAGGTATTCCTGCTCAAAGATGCGGCAGACCTCGGCGGCGGACAGTTCCTTGTGGCTGTGGTCGGACACGGCCTTGACCTTATAGCCCAGGTCCTCCCGCATTTTGGCGGGCAGGTTGTAGCCGAAGTTCTGTTCCAGCACAAAGCCGATGCCGCCCTTGCCGCTCTGGCTGTTGATGCGGATGACGTCGGCGTCGTAGGTACGGCCGATGTCGTGGGGATCGATGGGGATATAGGGGCAGGTCCAGCGGTGCTCGCCGTTGGCCTTGCGGTAGTTCATGCCCTTGGCGATGGCGTCCTGATGGCTGCCCGAGAAGGCAGCGAACACCAGCTGGCCGGCGTAGGGGCTGCGCTCATAGACGTGCATCCGGGTGACCCGCTCGTAGGTCTCGCAGATGGCGGGCAGGTCGGAGAAGTCCAGCTTGGGGTCCACGCCGTGGCTGTACATATTCAGGGCCAGGGTGATGGCGTCCACGTTGCCGGTGCGCTCGCCGTTGCCGAACAGGCAGCACTCAATCCGCTGTGCGCCCGCCAGGACGGCCAGCTCGGCGCAGGCCACGCCGGTGCCGCGGTCGTTGTGGGGATGGGTGGAGAGGATGACGCTGTCCCGGTTGTGGAGGTGGGCCGAGCAGTACTCGATCTGGCTGGCGTAGACGTGGGGCATGCTCATTTCCACCGTGACCGGCAGGTTGATGATCATGGGACGGTCGGGGGTGGGCTCCATGATGTCGATGACGGCGTTGCAGACTTCCAGAGCGTAGTCGGGCTCGGTGCCGGTGAAGCTCTCGGGGCTGTACTCAAACAGGAAGTTGCCCTCATACTCCTCGCTCAGCTGTTTGACCAGCTTGGCGCCGTCGATGGCGATCTGTTTGATCTCATCCTTGGACTTGTGGAACACCTGTTCCCGCTGGGCCACCGAGGTGGAGTTGTAGAAGTGGATGACGGCCCGGGGAGCGCCCTTGACGGCCTCGAAGGTACGGCGGATGATGTGGTCGCGGCACTGGGTCAGAACCTGGACGGTGACGTCCTCGGGGATCATGTTCTGCTCGATCAAAGTCCGCAGGAACTCATACTCGGTCTCGCTGGCGGCGGGGAAACCCACTTCGATCTCCTTGAAGCCGATCTTGACCAGCATCTGGAAGAACTCGATTTTTTCCTCCAGGCTCATGGGGACGATCAAAGCCTGGTTGCCGTCCCGCAGGTCCACGCTGCAGAAGGCGGGAGCGGTCTCGATGTGGTCTTTCTTGACCCAGCTGTCATAGCCGGCGGGTGCGGGGTAGTATCCGGGTGCGTACTTGGTGGCGTCCATCATAGCGGTATCCTCCTAAACGATGCGTAAAATACGTCGAATCCCTGGCTGCGCATACAAAAAGGCCCTCGTCGCTCAGGGGGCGAAAGCCCTGAGAGACGAGAGCCTGTAAGTTCTTTTACAGGGCACCCGTGGTACCACTCTCTTTGCCGCAGATGATGCGGCCGCTCGACACGATCAGCCAGCCATTGGCGGCGAATCGCTGCCCCAATAACGGTGGGCATCCGTCGAAGCCTACTGGAAATGATCGTTCAGCTTCGCTGCTCAGGGGCCAGTAGCCGAAAGTTCCCACACCGCCTTACACCACCCGGCGGCTCTCTGCAAGCGGGACATCCTTCGATTTTTCCCCGTCAGCGCATTTGGTTGATTGCTAACATTGCGCTTATTTTATCACTCTACGCCCCTAAAGTCAACCCCCGACTTTTCCGCTTTTTTGAAAAAAAGCTTGGCAAAAAACTTCACTGGGTACCATACACTTTCCGGGTCTCCGGCACTTCCGCGGGACCTCTACGCCCAGGCTCGCACCCGGCGTTTGGGGCTGCGCCCCGGTACGATGCAAACGGACTCAAAACCTGATTTTACAAGTCAAGCATTGTCAGCCGCTCTAGAAGGCTCCCGGCGTCTGGGGCTGCGCCCCGGTACGATGCAAACGGACTCAAAACCCGATTTTACAGGTCAAGCATTGTCAGCCGCTCTAGAAGGCACCCGGCGTTTGCGTCTGTGGCGCGATGCGATACAAGGTTTTCCCTGGCCTGATTTCATCGTACCACCGACTTCCATGATCCGCTCGGGGCCCTGCCGATGGTTCCCCAAAGATCGGACTGCACGGTTCCCGGACGCACAGGGCCGCAGGCCGGGAACCTCATAAAGTGATAAAGCAGCTGAAACCTGGCCGCCGACAGAACTTGGCGAGGACGACAGCAGTCAGTGGCACCAGATGAATCAGTCCCCACAAAACCAGGCATCGTACCGCGCCTCAGGCGCAAACGTCGTGTGAGCAAGGCGTGTTTGTTGCCGGCAGGGGTGTATAAAGAGCGGCCAGAGTTCATAGTGCGCTGAAACCTGACCTCCGGCAGGACCTGGTGAGGACTGCAACAGTCAGCGGCACCAGATGAATCAGTCCCCACAAAACCATGCATCGTACCGCGCCGCAGGCGCAAACGTCGTGTGAGCAAGGCGTGTTTGCCGCCGGCAGGGGTGTATAAAGAGCGGCCAGAGTTCATGGTACCCAGTAAAGCTTTTTGCCAAGCTTTTTCTCGAAAAAGCGGGGTGATTTGTAAAGTTTGCATTAAAACAAACGGCTTAACCTTGCATCCGCAGGGCAGTTTGTTGTACTATTAGAGTAGCAAAAGAAACGCGCCTGCGCGGCGCGCAAAGATACGGAAAGCGAAGGTGGTATCCATGGATGCATTTGTCAGTTTTTCGGACGTGTCGAAATACTACCAGACCGGCGACGTCCGGGTCGCCGCGGCGGATCACATGACCTTTCATGTCAACAAGGGGGAGTTCTGCGTCATCGTGGGCCCCTCCGGCGCTGGCAAGACCACCCTGCTGAACATGCTGGGCGGCATGGACCGCTGCGACGAGGGCCGTATTGTCCTGGACGGCGCCGAGGTCAGCCGCTTTGACGAAAAAGAGCTCACCGCCTACCGCCGGTACGACGTGGGGTTTGTGTTCCAGTTCTATAACCTGGTGCAGAACCTCACCGCCCTGGAAAACGTAGAGCTGGCCATCGAGATCTGCCGCAATCCCCTGGACCCCGCCGAAACCCTGAAAAGCGTGGGCCTGGGCCAGCGGCTCAACAACTTCCCCGCCCAGCTGTCGGGCGGCGAACAGCAGCGCGTGGCCATCGCCCGCGCCCTGGCCAAAAACCCCAAGATCCTTCTGTGTGACGAGCCCACCGGCGCTCTGGACTACAAGACCGGCAAGTCGGTGCTGGCTTTGCTGCAGGATACCTGCCGCAAGACCGGCCGTACCGTCATCGTCATCACCCACAACACAGCCTTAACCGGTATGGCCGACCGGATCGTACAGGTGCGAAGCGGCCAGATCATCTCCAACGAGGTGAACGAGCACCCTGTCCCGGTGGAAGAGATCGAGTGGTGAGCCAATGTGAAAAAGACCTATCGGAAAAATATGTGGCGGGAACTTTCCGCCAGTAAAAGCCGCTTTGCCTCGGTGTTCGGCATCGTCCTGCTGGGTGTCATGATGCTGTCGGGCCTGCTCAGCGTCGCCCCCGGCATGCGCCGGGCCGGCAACACCTGGTACACCCAGCAGAATGTCTTTGATATCCGGGTGGTGTCCACCCTGGGCCTCAGCGAAAAGGACATTGAGGCCATCTCGGCGGTGGAAGGCGTGGCCGCCGTCATGCCGGTGAAATCGGTGGACTGTGAGGCCAGCTACCGCAAGGGCAATACCCTGGCGGTGCGGGTGCAGCAGCTGCCGGTCTACCCCACCCTCACCGACGAGGCCACCATGAACCGCCTGGTGCTGGAATCGGGCCGGATGCCCGAGGCCTCCGGCGAGTGCGTGGTCCAGGTGCTGGACCCAGGCGCGGCCTCCAGCATCCGGCTGGGGGACGTCATCACCCTGTCGGGCGCCTCCGACGTGGAGACCGATACCCTGACGGTGGTGGGCTTTGTCAAAGACCCGCTCTACTTCTCCAATGAGACCGAGAGCACCACCGCCGGCAACGGCGCTCTGGGGATGGCCATTTACACCCCCGACGGCAGTCTGACCATGGACTACTACGCCTCCTGCTACATCAAGGTGGCGGACGCCGCCCAGTACGACAACTATTCCGACGAATACCAGGCCGCCGTGGACACCGTCATGGACCGGCTGGAAGCCATCAGCGCCCAGCAGTCGGACCAGCGGCGGAACGACCTGATTGACTCCGCCCAGGCCCAGCTGGATGACGCCCGGGCCGAGTTTGAGGCCAAGGAAGCGGAAGCCCAGGCCCAGCTGGCCGAGGCCCAGCAGCAGCTGGACGACGCCAAAGCCCAGCTGGATCAGGGCGAGGCCGAATACGCCAGCGGCCTGGCCCAGCTGGAAGCCCAGAAGGCCGCTCTGCCCGACTCCATGGCCAGCGGCGCCGACCAGCTGGTGGACGCCCAGGCGCAGGTGCTGGACTTTGAGGCCCAACTGGAACAGATCAAACAGCTGGTCACCCTGAAAAGCGTGGCCGACCCCATGCTGGGCTACGCCGAGGGCATTCTGGCCAATGCCGAGGCTGCCCTGGAGGAGGCCGAGCCCGACGACGTCAACTATGTGGAGCTGCGGGACTTGCTGGCCCGTGCCCAGGCCCTCTATGACTCCACCTATCAGCAGCTGGCCGACTACCAGGCCCAGCTGGACGAAGGCAAGCGCCAGATGTACCAGCAGGGCCTGATCTCCTCCCCCAACCTGTCCAACGAGGAACTGGTGACCGAGGCGGAAGCCGCCCTGCGGCAGATGAAACTGGATCTTCTCTCGGGCCAGCTGGCCCTGAACACCGGCAACGCCCAGGCGTGGACCGCCTTTGACGCCGCCGAAAAACAGCTGGAATCCGCCCGCGCCCAGCTGGACCAGGGCTGGACCGAGTACAACGAGGGCGCCGCGGAATTCGCCCAGCAGAAGGCCGACGCCGAGGCCCAGCTGGCCGACGCCCGTCAGCAGCTGAACGACGCCCAGGAACAGGTGGACGACATCACCAGCGGCGAATGGTACGTCCTGGACCGGGGCAGCGTGGTTTCGATGGTCATGTTCGAGCAGAACGCCGACCGCATCGAGTCCATCGCCCGGGTATTCCCCATCTTCTTCTTCCTGGTGGCGGCCCTGGTGGCCAGCACCACCATGACCCGGATGGTGGAGGAAAACCGCACCCAGATGGGCACCTTCAAGGCCCTGGGCTATAGCGACCGGGAGATCACCGCCAAGTATTTGGTCTACGGCATCACCGCCGGGCTGCTGGGCTGTGCCGGCGGCATGATCCTGGGCTTCTACGGCCTGCCCGCCGTCATCTGGTTCGCCTACTCCACCGTCTTTGACCTGCCCACCTTCCAGCTGCGGGTCTATCCCGGCCTGGCAGTCATGAGCATCCTCATCAGTACCGGCGTGGTGGGCCTCACCACCCTGGCGGCCTGCCGGGTCTCCCTGCGGGAGAAACCCGCCGCCCTGCTGCTGCCCCGGGCTCCCGCCGCCGGCAAACGGATTTTCCTGGAGCGCATCCGCCCCCTGTGGCGCAGGATGACCTTCTCCCAGAAGACCACCGCCCGCAACCTGTTCCGCTACAAAAAGCGGTTCTATATGACGGTGCTGGGCGTGGCGGGCTGCACCGCCCTGCTGCTGATCGGCTTTGGCCTGCAGGACTCCATTGTGGAGATCGTCACCCGGCAGTATGACACCATCCAGAAGGCCGACCTGACCATCTCCCTGTCCAGCGACAAGGCCCTGGAAGTGGAGGGCGGCCTCACCGAGGCCCTCACCTCCCGGGATGAGGTGGAGAGCTGGGGCGCCTTCTACACCCGCACCGTCTCGGTGTCGGACACCAAGGACGGCAGCAACGAGCTGAGCGTCACCCTGGTGGCCGC
The DNA here is from genome assembly GCF_002160175.1 of Faecalibacterium sp. An192. Taxonomy (NCBI): domain Bacteria; kingdom Bacillati; phylum Bacillota; class Clostridia; order Eubacteriales; family Oscillospiraceae; genus Faecalibacterium; species Faecalibacterium sp. An192. The sequence goes on along the minus strand of NZ_NFKB01000002.1, from coordinate 27,818 downwards.
CGAGGCCCCCCAGAAGCTGACCGAGTACTTCACCCTGGAGAGCCGCACGGGCAATGAGCTGCCCTTCACCGACGGCAGCGTGGTGCTGAGCGAAAAGACCGCCGAGCTGCTGGGCCTGTCGGCCGGAGATACCTTCTGGGTGCAGGGCACCAACGGTTCCTATGTGGAGCTGACCCTCACCGGCGTGGCCAAGAACTATCTGGGAGCCTACCTCTATGTGACCCAGAAGACCCTGGACCGCCTGGTGACCGATCCCGCATGGAACACCGTCTATGTGTCCACCTCCTGTGAGACCGACTCGGACCGGGAGAACCTGAGCACCGTCCTGCTGGGCTGCAACTATGTGGCCAGCACCTCCTTCACCGCCGACACCGCCGCCATGTACGACAGCACCATCACCTGCATCAACTATGTGGTTCTGCTGATCATCGCCTGTGCGGCAGCCCTGGCCGCGGTGGTGCTGTACAACCTCATCAGCGTCAACATCGGCGAGCGGAAAAAAGAGCTGGCCACCATCAAGGTGCTGGGCTTCTTTGACAAGGAAGTCTACCGCTATATCTTCCGGGAGATTGAGCTGCTGAGCCTCATCGGCGCCGTGGTGGGCCTGCTCATCGGCGCCCCCATGCACCAGTTTGTCATCCGTACCGTGGAGTCGGAACAGATGATGTTCATTCGCGCTCTGGAGCCCACCAGCTTCCTGTACAGCGTGGCCCTGACCCTGCTGTTCACGGTGGCGGTCTGCCGGATGATGCGCCGTCAGGTGCGGAACATCAGCATGGTGGAGAGCATGAAGGCTCCCGAATAACCCCGGTTCTCCCTGCGGCGGACCAATGGGGAAAAAGATGGTTAGAGTTTACAAAAGATTCATAGATTCAAAACAGTTTATGTATAAATCTTTGGTATCTTATAGACACAGGGACGGCGGGGCCGCAACCGCTACCTGTAACACATGATTCCTCCTCATACCAAACCGAATACCGCAATGAACCGTCCCGTGCAGCCGCAAGCGCGGGACGGTTTCCTTTTTTCGCTTCTTTTCACCCGCGGATTTACCGTCCGCACCGGCCCGGGCAAAGCCCCGGACATCGGTTTTTTCCATCGAAGATGCGTCCAATCTGCGGCGCTGCGGAGGCATTCGCAAATTTATCATTTGTAAAGCCTTTGCTTTTATGTTATACTAAGAGAGAGTTTTTTATAATCAGCCCAGCTGTGCGGCTGCTCCGGGCAGCGGGCTTCAAAGATAAGGGAGGCTTTGGAATGTCCTATAAACCCAAAATGACCTATAAAGGCAAGCCCCTCGTCCGCAAGGACAATGAGCTCTACTACGGCTGGATGACCGACCCCTATGTGCTCTATCTCCAGATCCTGACCACCGCCCCGGTGGACGGCAACGAGACCCCCGACAAGGTCCAGGTCACCCTCCTGTCCACCGACCTGTCCAAGCCCATCAAGGAGCGCACCGCCCGCCAGTCGGTCCGCCACGGGCTGTACAATGCCCTGGACATCGGTTCCATCTGGCTGGAAAAGGCCCTGGCCGCCACCCGCTGATGACCTGCTGCATGGAGAAGCTTTTCAGGTTTTCGTAAGCGCAAAAAAATCCCCCGTCCCGGCGTTTGACCGGGCGGGGGTTTTTTGTTTGGGTTTTGCCTGCGGGGGGCACGCCGGGGGGAGCTTTACTCCTCTGCCGGCAGATCGATCTCCAGAGGCTTGCCGCAGCCTGCGCAGCGGGCCTTGCCCGACAGCAGCTCGTCCTCGCTCAGCACGGTCACAGCGCCGCACAGCGGGCAGGTGACCTCATAGCTGGCGTCCTCGGCCTCCAGATCTTCCTGGGCCTGGTCGTCGTCCTCCTCTGCGTCGTCCAGGGCCACCTCAAAGGTGCAGCCGCAGTTGGCGCAGAAAGCCTCGCCGGCGTCCAGATCTTCCTCGGTGACGTAGACCGTCTCACCGCAGTTGGGGCAATCCACCTCATAGCAGGGGGCCTCGGAGTCGTCCTCCTCGTCGTCCTCGTAGACGTCGGCCTGCAGCTCCTCAACGTTGCCGCGCAGGGCTTCCAGATGGTCCTCCGCCTGGGTGATGTCCTGCTCCAGGGCCTTGATGGTGGCGGCCATATCGGCCAGCAGATCGCTCATTGCGTGAAAAACTTTGCCTTCCTTGGTGGACTCGTCCAGCTCCAGGCCTTCCAGCAAGCCCTGAAGATAGGCAGCTTTTTCGATCAGTTCCATAGTCTATCCCTCCCTGTGAAAATCAAAAAGCCGGACCGGCGGTCAGCCCGCAAGCCCGGCTTGGTGTCAGATTAGACGCGCTCCATATACTCGCCGGTGCGGGTATCGATGCGGATCACATCGCCCTCGTTGATGAACAGAGGCACACGGATGGTGGCGCCGGTCTCCAGAGTAGCGGGCTTCAGGGTGTTGGTGGCAGTGTTGCCGCGGATGCCCGGCTCGGTCTCAGAGACGGTCAGCTCGATGAAGTTGGGGATTTCGACGCTGAAAACCTTGCCCTTGTAGGACAGCAGCTTGCAGACTTCGTTCTCCTTGCAGAACTTGAAGTTATCGGGGACATCGCTGGCGTTGACGGGGATATCGTCGTAGGTCTCGTTGTCCATGAAGTGGTACAGGTCGCCGTCCTGGTAGCTGTAGGTCACCTCACGGCGCTCGATGAAGGCCTGAGGGAACTTGGCGGTGGGGTTGTAGCTGGTCTCGATGACAGCGCCGGTGATGACGTTCTTGGTCTTGGTGCGGACAAAGGCAGCGCCCTTGCCGGGCTTGACGTGCTGGAACTCAACGACCTGGAGAACCTGGCCGTCCTGCTCAAAGGTCACGCCATTGCGAAATTCGCCTGCAGAAATCATAAGGAATTCCTCCATTAATTTAGTATCTCATGCTCGCGCATATCTAAGAATATTGTACCCAATTGCGCATTGTTTGGCAAGGGGTTTCGGCAAAAAAGGGGCAAAAAGGCGGCTTAAACAGCGCCTTGTGCGGCTTTCCACATCTGCTGCATGGCCCGGGCGTCCTCCGCCTGGGTGCCTGCGCTCTCGCAGATGATGACGGGGGCCAGCTTCCGCTGGGCCACCAGTTCCAGCAGAGGCTGGGGTTCGGGGCCGTACTGGGTCTCGGCAAAAGTCCAGTGGCGTTTTTCCCCGCCGGCGGAAAACTCGATGCGGGAAAAATGGACGTGGAACTGCCGCGCACGGTCATCGGCCAGCGCCTCACCCAGCCGGTCGAGAATGGCGGCATAGTCCTCCCTGCCCTGGATGCCGCCCAGGGTGCGGGCGTTCAGGTGGCCGAAGTCGATGCAGGGCACCAGACGCTTGTCCACCTGGCACAGGGCCAGCACTTCTTCCAGGTCGCCCAGCTGGCCGATCTTGCCCAGAGTTTCGGGGCAGAGGGTCATGTCGCCGTAGCCGGCCTCGTCCAGAGCTTCCATGGCCCGGCGCAGGGTGTCCAGAGCTTTTTCCAGGGCGGCGGCGCGGCTCTGTTTGCCGCAGCTGCCGGGGTGAAAGATCACCCTCTGTCCGCCCAGCGCCCGGCAGAGGGCGCAGCTCTGGAGCAGATAGCGGATGCTGCCCAGACGCTTTTCCTCGTCCAGGCTGGACATGCTGATATAATAGGGGGCGTGGACGCTGAACACCACCCCTTTTTCCGCCGCCAGGGCGGCCATTCTGCGGGCCTTGTCCTCGGCCAGGCGGACGCCGTGGCCGCACTGGTATTCAAAGGCGTTCAGGCCCATGCCGGCGGTATAGGCGGGGATATCCAGGCTGGTCTTGTAGCCCTGGGCGGCGAAGCTGTCTCCCATGCCGGCAGGGCCGAAACGGATCTGCGGCTCGGTCACAGCAGCTTCCCTCCCCGGTCATAATAGGCCTGCCAGTGGCTGCGCTCCCATTTGCGCTTCATCTTGACCTGGGCGCCCCGGTCGGGGCCGCGGGGCACCACCATGAAGGCCGGGATGCCATAGAGGGCGGCGGCCATCCGGTCGGCGTAGAGCTGATCCCCCACCATAGCCATCCGGCTCCGGGGAACCCCCAGACGCCGCCGGGCCACCGACAGACCCAAGGTCAGGGGCTTGGCCGCCCAGCAGACGTAGTCCAGGCCGATTTTCTCGGCAAAGGGCCGCACCCGCCGGGGGGTGCCGTTGGACACGATGGTCAGCCCGATGCCGGCCCGGCGCATGGTGTCCAGCCAGGCTGCTACATCCTCGCTCAGCTCCTGGCTGCCGTCGTCGGTCAGGGTGTTGTCGATATCCAGAACCAGGGCGGTGATCCCCTTGCCGGCCAGGAAGGCCGGCGTGATGTGGGTCACGTCCTGAAAGACATATTCCGGGGTGATGAGCATAAAGGCAAAACTCCTTTGCAGAGCAGCAGGTCAACAAAAATGGGAGAACCCCAAACAGGGTTCTCCCACATCGGCGTTAGCAACGCAGCGGTCATCAGGACCGTGGGCAAGGCTCAATTACTTGTACTTGCGCTTGCGGGCCGCTTCCGACTTCTTCTTGCGGCGAACAGAGGGCTTCTCGTAAGCCTCGCGCTTACGAACCTCTGCGAGCACGCCGCTGCGGGCAGTGCTCCGCTTAAAGCGACGCAGTGCGCTTTCCAGCGACTCGCCCTCTTTAACACGAATTTCCGACATCTTATCCCTCCCTTGGACCGTGAGGCGGGAATTTCGTTGTTACATGGTAACTAACAGAGACAGTATAACGCATTTTTGCGTTTCAGTCAACCTTTTTGGCGAAGTTTTTCCGCTCCACTTTCTGAACAAATCGTGAAAAGAGTCCTTCAGGGGTCTGTGGGATCAGCCTTTGACGGCCAGATTGACCAGGCGGCCCTTGACGTAGATCTCTTTCACCAGGGTTTTGCCGGCCAGGGCCTCGGCCACAGCGGGCTCGGCCTTGGCGGTGGCGATGGCGTCCTCGGCGGTGATGTCAGCGGGGACGCTCAGGCGGGCGCGGACCTTGCCGTTGACCTGCACAGCGATCTCCACGGTGGACTCCACGCACTTGGCCTCGTCGTAGCTGGGCCAGGGATAATAAGCCAGCTGCTGGTCGTGGCTGTGGCCCAGCTTCTCCCACAGCTCCTCGGTCATGTGGGGAGCGAAGGGGTTCAGCAGCTGCACCAGAGTCTCAAACTCGGCCTTGGTGGCGCCGCCGTTGTCGTACAGGGCGTTCACCAGGGTCATCAGCTGAGCGATGGCGGTATTCATCTTGAGGCCCTCAATGTCTGCGCCCACCTTCTTGATGGTCTGGTGCATCAGGGTCTCGACGGCGGGACGGTAGCCCTCGCCTTCCACCCGCTTGTCCATCAGGCCCCAGACGCGGTCCAGGAAGCGGTTGCAGCCGGCGATGGCCGAGGTCTGCCAGGGGGCAGCCTGCTCAAAGTCGCCCATGAACATCTCATACAGACGCATGGTATCGGCGCCGTAGGCGTCCACCACGTCGTCGGGGTTGACCACGTTGCCCAGAGACTTGGACATCTTGACCACGGGGTGACGGCTCATCTCGCCGTACTTCTCCTCCAGAGCCTTCTCGGCGGCCTTCTGGCTGCCGTACTCCTCCAGCAGCTTCTTCTGCTCCTCAGCGGGCAGGTTGGCGAAGTTGTGGGGGTTCAGGCCCAGGATCATGCCGTGAGAGGTGCGCTTCTGGTAGGGCTCGGCGGTGGGCACCACGCCGATGTCATACAGGAACTTATGCCAGAACCGGCTGTACAGCAGGTGCAGGGTGGTGTGCTCCATGCCGCCGTTGTACCAGTCCACCGGGGACCAGTACTCCAGGGCCTCCTTGGAGGCGATGGCGTCCTTGCAGTGGGGGTCCATATACCGCAGGAAGTACCAGGACGAGCCAGCCCACTGGGGCATGGTGTCGGTCTCACGGACGGCGGGACCGCCGCAGCAGGGGCAGGTGGTCTTGACCCAGTCGGTGTGGCGGGCCAGGGGGCTCTCGCCGTCGGGGCCCGGCTCAAAGTCCACGATGTCGGGCAGGGTCAGGGGCAGGCTGCTCTCGGGCAGAGGCTGCCAGCCGCACTTCTCGCACTTGACCATGGGGATGGGCTCGCCCCAGTAACGCTGACGGCTGAACACCCAGTCGCGCAGCTTGTAGTTGACCTTCTTGTGGCCCTTGCCGTTTTCTTCCAGCCAGGCGGCCATCTTCTCTTTGGCGTCGGTGACCGACAGGCCGTCCAGGAAGCCGGAATTCACCAGGGTGCCGGTGGCCACGTCGGTGAAGGCCTCCTTGTCCAGGTTGGACTCGGTCTTGCCCTTGACAACCTCCACAATGGGCAGGCCAAACTTCTTGGCGAACTCCCAGTCGCGGCTGTCGTGGGCGGGCACAGCCATGATGGCGCCGGTGCCGTAGGTAGCCAGGACGTAGTCCGAGATGAAGATGGGAATCTCCTGGTTGTTCACCGGGTTGATGCCCATGACGCCCTCCAGGCGGACGCCGGTCTTTTCCTTGTTGATCTCGGTGCGCTCAAAGTCGCTCTTGCGGGCGGCCTCGGCCTGGTAGGCCTTGACGGCGTCGGCATTCTGGATGATGCCCTCCTCCATCCAGCGGCCCAGCAGGGCGTTCTCGGGGGAGAGGACCATGTAGGTAGCGCCGAACAGGGTGTCGCACCGGGTGGTGTAGACGGTCACGGTGTCGCCGGTGGTGGTGCCGAAGTCAATCTCAGCGCCGTAGCTGCGGCCGATCCAGTTCTTCTGCTGGGCCACAACGCGGTCGATGTAGTCCAGGCCGTCCAGGCCGTCGATCAGCTTGTCGGCGTACTCGGTGATCTTGAGCATCCACTGGCTCTTGACCCGGTGAACCACCTCGCTGCCGCACCGCTCGCAGACGCCGTTGACCACTTCCTCGTTGGCCAGGACGCACTTGCAGCCGGTGCACCAGTTGACGTTCATTTCCTTCTTGTAGGCCAGGCCGTGCTTGTACAGCTGGAGGAAAATCCACTGGGTCCACTTGTAGTACTCAGGGTCGGTGGTGTTGATCTCGCGGTCCCAGTCAAACGAGAAGCCCAGGGACTTGAGCTGTGCCCGGAAGCGGTCCACATTGTTCTTGGTCACGATGGCCGGGTGAATGTGGTTCTTCATGGCGTAGTTTTCCGTGGGCAGGCCGAAGGCGTCCCAGCCCATGGGGTAGAGAACGTTGTAGCCGCACTGACGGCGGCGGCGTGCCACCACGTCCAGGGCGGTGTAGCTGCGGGGATGGCCCACATGCAGGCCGGCAGCCGACGGGTACGGGAACTCCACCAGCGCATAGAACTTGGGTTTGGAATGGTCCACTTCAGCGTGGAAGGTCTTTTCGTCCTCCCACACCTTCTGCCATTTGGCCTCGACGGCCTTGTAATCATACTTCATCTCGTATCAGCTCCAGACTTTTGACTTACTTGGTGTTGCTTTATATTGCTTCCCTCTCGGGTTGGGGCTTGTCACTGGGCGTCCTCGCCGGCCTGATCCAGCCACTCGGACACGTCCACCGTCTCGGCGTCGGCCCACAGGTGCTCCAGGTCGTAATAGGTGCGGGTGCCCGGGACAAAGACGTGCACCATCACCCCCGAGTAGTCCAGCAGAATCCAGTTCTTGGAGTCAAAGCCCTCGGTGTGATAGGGCTCAACCCCTTCCTGGGAGAGCTGGAACTGGACCTCGTCGGCCAGGGCCGCCACCTGGGTGGTGGAGGTACCGGAGGTGATGACGAAATAATCGGTCAGAACGGTCAGATTCTGCACCTTCAGCACACGGATCTGCTGTGCCTTTTTCTTATCCAGGATCTTTGCGATGCGGATGGCAAGAGTCTTGCTGTCGTTCAGATTTTCCATAGGAACCCTTTCTCTTGAGATTTTATTGAGCGGCCTGCCCGCCTGCGGGCTGACCGTCGGTGGTCACTGCGCCCTGCACGTCGGTGTCGCCTTCCAGAATGGCGTCGTCCGACTCCTTGTCCAGCTGGCCCATAAACTGAATGTTGGCGCTGGTGGACATCGACCCGTGGGGCCAATGGTCGGTGGTCAGGTTGAGTTCATCCTCGCTGACCGGGCCGGTGTAGATGCGGAAATAGGTGTTGAGCAGCTCTGCGATGGAGCCGGCATCCGGCACCACGCAGGAGTAGCCTGCAAAGATGTCGGTGGCGCCGATATAGGGCACCCCGCCCGAGAAGACGGGGGTCTGGGCGATCATGATGTTGGCGCTGTCCACCTTCATAAAGGAGACGGCCAGCTTGCCCAGGGTAATCAGATCCATATCGGTCTGGATATAGTTGTTGAAGATGATGGGCATCTGGTTCAGGATGTCCTGAATGCCCATGGAACGGGCCCGCTTGAACAGGGCGGCGTAGAAGTAGCGCTGCATGTTCAGGCGGTCGATGTCGGCGTTCTCATAGCCTGCGCCGTGGCGGTTGCGGACAAAGAACTCCGCCGATGCGCCGTCCAGGTTGCGGTAGCCCTTGGCCAGGTAGCTGCCGTTGTACTCGATATCCTGGGGGATATAGACCTCGATGCCGCCGAAGTTGTCCACCACCTCGGTGAGGGCCTCCATGTTGATGGAGACGTAATAGTCGATGGGCAGCTTGTACTGGTCGTAGATGACCTCGGCCAGGGCGGCGATGCTGCCGCCGTTGGACAGGGCCACCGAGTTGATCTGGTAGTTGGAGGCCTTGTAGGTCTTGCCGCTGGAGAGGGTGATGGTGCGGTTTTCGGTGGTGACCAGGGTGTTGCGGGGGATCTGCAGCATCCGCAGCGCGCCGTTCTTGATGTCGAACTGACAGTAGAGGATCATGTCGGTCATGCCGTCGTTGCTGCCGTCGCCGTAGGCGCGGCCTTCCTCATAGTCGATGCCGCAGACCAGGATGTTGACCACATCCCCCTTGTACTCCTCCAGCGTCTGGATTTCCTCCACAATGGAGGGGGCGTCCGACTCGGGGCGGATGCTCTCCTGCACCCGGTTGACGTAATTCACCGCATAGACCACGCCGCAGCCGATGAGGGCTACCACGCCCAGCACCACCGCCAGCGGCAGCCAGATGGGAGAGCGGCGGCGCTTGCGCTTCCGTCCGCCGCCATGGCCGCCCGAGCCTCCGGTGTGGCGGGGCGGCTCCTTGCCGCCGCCATTGCCGCCGGCCGAATGGGCGGGACGGCTTTCGGTCCGCTCCTGGGGAACCGGACGGGCCGCCGGGCGGCTGTCCTCCCCTGACTCCATCCGGAAGAAGCTCTGGCCGTCATCCTCCTGCGGCGCCGGCCCCTGGGGCCGGACGGGCGGGCGGGGCGGAACGCTGCCCCCTGCGCCGCTCCCTGCAGTGGGAGTTCCCAGTGAACGGTCGGTATTGATGCGGCGAGGCGTTCCACTCATAGCTTGTCTCCTTCATCGGCCTGTCCGGGGCAGGCGATCACTTTCCTTCAAAATTCATCCATCCCGTGCCACCGGGAAGGACGCAGTCACTTTCTTTCTTCTTAACCTCTGGCCGGGGCAGCGCCCCAAAACCAAAGCCGGTGCGCCGCAGCCTGGGGGAAGGGGTTTCCTGCATGCTGGCGGCGCAATCTCTTAGTAGTATAGCATTCTCGGGCAGAATCTGCAATCCGTTTTGACAAACCTTCACGGATAGGTCAAATTCAGGCCCGCTGGTCCAGAATCCTGCGGAAGTCCTCCCGGGCGGCGGCGGACATGGAGTCCAGGGGCCGGCCGCCCTTTTTCACAAAGGAGACCGACTGGTCCAGAGCCTGGTACATGGCCTGGTCAATGTCCTCCATCTCCAGTTTCCGCAGCTCCTCCACCCCGTCGAAGTCCCGCTCGGCGCTGGTCATGTCGGCCAGAAAGAGGATCTTGTCCAGCAGGGTCATCCCCGGCTTGCCCGCCGTGTGGCAGGCCACCGCCGAGAGAACCGCCTCGTCGGTGACGCCCCATTCGGTTTTGGCCAGGATGGCCGCGCAGACACCGTGCCAAATGGGGGTGGGGCGGTTTTCGGTGTTCCCTGCCAGGTCGGGATGGGCCCGCAGCAGCGCCAGCTGGTCCGCCACCGGCATTTCCTTGGCGGTGTCGTGGAGCAGGGCCGCCAGCGCGGCCTGGTCACAGTCGGCGCCGTAGCGCTCGGCCAGTTTGACGGCCATTTTTTCCACGTTCAGGGTGTGACGGTAGCGCTTGTCCCCCAGGCGCTTGCGGGCCACATCTTTTGCTTCCTTCAGATCCATAGAGCAGCCTTCCTTTCTTGATCCAATCAGGGTTCCGGATGCTGGCAGGGGTGCGGGATGGCCTCATGGCCGGGGCCGGTGTACAGCCCCTCCCGCCGGATCACCTGCCGCACCTGCTCCGGCAGGGCGGCGGCACAGTCCTCCCCCGCTTCCAGCCGGCGCCGGATCTCCCGGCTGGCCATGGGCAGGGCCTCCACCTGGGTCATCAGGATGCGGCTGCCGGTGGGGTCCAGGGCCCGGGCGGCGCTGTGCAGAACACAGTCGTCCCCGATTTCCCGGCTCACCACCACCAGCTGGGCCAGGCGGAGGATATCCTGCCAGCGGTACCACGCCTGGAAGGATTCCAGCATATCGCTGCCCACCGCCAGATACAGCCGGGCCTCCGGATAGGTCTGGCCCAGCATCTCGATGGTCCGAACGGTATAGTTGCGCTGTCCGGCGGCCGCCTGGCGGATTTCCCAGTCGCTGACCGTGATCCGGGGCAGATACGGCGTCCCTTCCAGGGCGTAAAAACAGCGGCACATTTCCAGGCGCAGGGCCGCCGGGGTGGAGCTGGCCGCCTTGTGCGGGGGCACCCCCGCCGGCATCACCACCACCTGGTCCGGCCTCACCCGCTCCGCCGCCGCCTGCAAATTGTTCAGGTGGCCGTTGTGAGGCGGGTCAAAGGTGCCGCCATACAGCAGGACCTTCATTTCAGCAGGTCGGCGTAGGCGCTGTCCTTTTTCTTCTGAAGGTACAGCACAAACTTGGAACCGATCACCTGCACGCAGTCGGCGCCGGTGGCCTCAGCCAGAACGATGGAGGCCTCCCGGGCATTGTACATACTGGTCTCCAGCACCTTCAGCTTGATGAGCTCCCGGGCGTCCAGGCAGGCCTTCACAGCGTCAATGAGGGTCTGGTCGATCTCACCCTTGCCGATCTGAAAGACCGGGTCCATGGTGTTGGCCTTGCCGCGCAGAATGGCGCGCTGTTTACTTGTCAGCATACGATTTCTCCTTTTATGTCCTCCGCCCTGGGCGGATCTCACACGTTACTTTTCCTGCAGGAACGCCTCCAGCCGGGCTTCCAGCGCCTCCAGGGCGCGGCCGCGGTGGCTGATGGCATCTTTTTCGTCGGGGGTGAGCTGGGCATAGCTGTCCCGCTCGGTGTTGGGGCGCTTGCCGCCGTCGGCGGTGCCCCGCTCGTCGGGGATGAACAGAGGGTCATAGCCAAAGCCATAGTCCCCCGGCTGCCGGTCAAAGGCCACCTGGCCGGGGCACTCGCCCATACAGGTCAGGGTGCGGCCGTCCGGCATCCGGAAGCAGACCGCCGAGACAAACTTGGCGCCCCGCTTTCCCGCCGGGACATCCCGCATGGCCTCCAGCAGCTTGTCGTTGTTGGCCTCGTCATCCCCGTGATGGCCGCAGTAGCGGGCGCTGTAGACCCCCGGCGCCCCGTCCAGCGCCTCCACGCAGAGGCCCGAATCGTCCGCCACGGTGGGCAGGCCGCTGGCCGCCGCAAAGGCTGCCGCCTTGATGGCGGCATTCTCGGCAAAGGTGGTGCCGGTCTCCTCGGGGTCCAGGTCCAGGCCCAGCTCCTTCTGGCTCAGGACCTGATGGCCCTGGGCCTCCAGAATCCGGCGCAGCTCCTTGAGCTTGCCGGGATTGCCGGTTGCTGCACAGATTTTCATGGTCAGCTCCTCCATTTGCGGGGCAGCAGCTCCTCGACAAAGCCCGCTGCATCAAAGGGCAGCAGGTCGTCGATGGCCTCGCCCACGCCGATGAACCGCACCGGCAGGCCCAGCCGCCGCTTGACCGCCACCACGCAGCCGCCCTTGGCGGTGCCGTCCAGCTTGGTCAGGATGATGCCGCTGGCGTCGGCGGCCCGGCAGAATTCCCGGGCCTGGCTGATGGCGTTCTGGCCGGTGATGGCGTCCAGCACCAGCAGCGTTTCCAGGCTGGCGTCGGGGGCGGCCTTGCGGACGCTGCGGCTGATCTTGGACAGCTCGGCCATCAGGTTGGCCTTGTTGTGCAGACGGCCGGCGGTGTCGGCAATCACCATGTCATAGCCCCGGGCCTGGGCCGACTTGACGGTGTCGAAGATGACCGCCGCCGGGTCGGCGCCCTCGCCGGCCTTGACGATGGGCACCCCGGCCCGCCCGGCCCAGATGTCCAGCTGTTCGCTGGCCGCAGCACGGAAGGTATCGCCTGCCGCCAGCATGACGCGGCGGCCCTGCTCCCGGTAATAGTTGGCCAGCTTGGCGATGCTGGTGGTCTTGCCCACGCCGTTCACGCCGATCACCAGGATGACGGCGGGATGGCCGCTCAGGTCCATCTCGGTGCCCGGCTCCATCTCCTCCCGCAGGATTTCCCGCAGGGCGTCCATGGCCTGGTCGCCGGTCTTGAGGTGCTGGTTCTTCACTTCCTCACGCAGCCGTTCCACCAGGTGGAGCGCCACCTCGGCGCCCACGTCGGCCAGGATCAGCTGTTCCTCCAGGTCATCGTAGAGATCGTCGGTGATCTCGGCCCCGGTGAGGGTGTTGATGATGTTGCCCCAAAAGCCGGTGCGGGTCTTTTTGAGGCCGTTTTCCATCTTTTCCTTGTTTTTTCTTCCGAACAAACCCATAGGGGGAATCCTCCTGCTAGTATGTAAGTCTGTCTGGTCTGTATGTTATGAGACGAGGGTGGCGTCCACCTGGTCCAGATCCAGCCGGAGCAGCTTGGACACCCCGTCTTCCTGCATGGTCACGCCATAGAGGACGTCGGCGGCCTCCATGGTGCCGCGGCGGTGGGTGATGACGATGAACTGGGTCTTTTCCCCGATCCGCCGCAGATACTGGGCGAACCGCACCACGTTGGCGTCGTCCAGGGCGGCCTCGATCTCGTCCAGGATGCAGAAGGGCGAGGGGTTCACCGCCAGGATGGCGAAGTAGATGCTGATGGCCACCAGGGCCCGCTCTCCGCCCGAGAGGGCTTCCAGATTGCGGATCACCTTGCCCGGGGGGCTGACCTGGATGTCGATGCCGCTGCCCAGAATGTCCTCGGGATTTTCCAGGGACAGGGACGCTTCGCCTCCGCCGAACAATTCGGCAAAGACCCGGCCGAAATTCTGGTTGATGGCGGCAAAGTTGCGGCTGAACAGGTCCCGCATCTGGCCGTTCAGCTCTCCGATCATCCGGATCAGCCGGCTGCGGCTCTCCTCCACGTCCTCCACCTGGGTTTTCAGGGTGTCGTAGCGGGTGCGGACTTCCTGGTATTCCTCCACCGCCCCCACGTTGACGCTGCCCAGGGCGCGGATTTTTCCCCGCACCTCGGCCACCTGGGCCCGCAGGGCCACCATGGAAGTATACTCGACGCAGTATTTGGCCGCATCGGTGGGAGCCAGCTGGTATTCGTCCCAGAGCTTGGCCGCCAGCTGGTCGTATTCCCCTTCTGCGGCGCTCTTGCGCTCGGACAGGCGGGCCATCTCCCGGCCCGCCTCCTCCCGTTCCTCGGCGGCGGCCCGGGCGGCGGCCTGGGCTTTGGTCTCGGCGGCCTGCTGTTCCATCCGGGCGTCAGCTGCCTTGCGGATGGCGGCCTCCTTCTCCTGAATGGTGCGCCGGCCCTGTTCGGCCTCATCCTTTACCTGCTGGATGGCCCGGACCATCTCCTGGTCCTGGGCTTCCAGAGCCCGGATGTTTTCCTCCAGGGTCTCTTTTCGGGCGCCGGCCTCGGCCAGCCGCTGTTCCCAGTCGGCCACCCGGCTGCGGCACAGCTCGGCATCCTTCTGCCGGGCCAGCTGGTCCAGCTGTTTCTGGGCCAAAGCCCCCGACAGGCGGCTCTGCTGGGCTGCAAAGTCGTCCCCGCCCTGGGTCAGGCGGGCCAGCTCGCCGGCGAGCTGTTCGGCCTCTCCGGCCAGAGCTTCCCGCCGGGCGGCGGCCTGTTGGGCGGCCTGTTCCTGGGCGGCGGCTTCCGCCTCCAGGGCCTGGGCCTCGGCGGAACGCTGTCCGGCGTTCTCCCGGGCCTGTTCCACCGCCAGTTCCAGCCGCTTGCGCTCGGCCTCGGCCCGGACCCGGTCCTCTGCCGCGGTCCGCTCCTCGCTTTCCGTGGCGGTCAGGTCGGCGGTCACTGCGTCGGTCTGGCTCTTGCACTGGGCGGTTTTCTGGCGGGCAGCGGCGCAGTCCTGTTCCAGCCGGGCCAGTTTTTCTTTCAGTTCCTGAATCTCCTGCCGGCGGGTGAACAGGCCCGCCGACCGCTGGATGCTGCCGCCGGTGAAGCTGCCGCCGGCGTTGACCACCTGGCCGTCCATGGTGACCACCCGGTTGCGGTACTGGAGGGCGCGGGCCACCTTGCCCGCGGCGTTGATGTCCTCCACCACCACAATCCGGCCCAGCAGGTTGGAGACAATGTTCTGATACCGGCTGTCCGCCCGCACCAGGCTGCTGGCCAGCCGGGCCGACAGGGGCAATTCGCCCCGGAACAGTCCCGGCTGAACGGTGTCCAGGGGCAGGAAGGTGGCCCGGCCGGCGTTTTCCCGCCGCAGCAGGGCGATGCCTGCCTTGGCGGCGGCCTCGTTCTCCACCACAATGTTCTGCATGGCGGCGCCCAGGGCGGTTTCCACCGCCAGCTCACACCCGGCCTCCACCGTCAGGATGGAGGACACCGGCCCGATGATCCCCCGCAGGCGTCCTCCTGCGGCGGCCTGCATCACGGCACGGACCGAGTGCTGGTAGCCTTCCATGTTCTTTTCCAGCTCTTTCAGCACCGACAGCCGCTGCGCGGCGGCGTCCCGGCTGCGGGAGAGCTCCCGCTCCGCCTCCTCGGCGGCGGCCAGGGCCTTCCGGCGGCTGTTCAGCTTGAGGGTCAGGCCCGCCCGGACGTTGGCCAGCTGCTTTTCGCCGGCGGCCAGCATCTCCAGATACTTCCGGGTGTCGGCCTGGTTTTCTTCCAGCTGGGCCAGCTGATCCATCTGGGCTTTCGCCCCTGCCTGGGCCTCAGGCAGGCGGCTGCGGGCCGATTCGGCGGCGGCATGGGCTGCGGCCTCCTCCACCCGGGCCGCCGTCTCCCGGGCGGTCACATCGCTGAGCCGGGCCCGCAGTTCTTCCTGGCGGGCGCTGGCCGCATCGGTGCGGCTCTGCAGGGCGGCCAGCTGACCGCTCAGCTCCTCCATCTCCCGGGCCAGGGCGGCGGCCTCCTGCTCCATCTGTGCGGCGGCGGCCTTCTGCCGGTCCAGTTCCGCGGCGGCGGCCTCCTGCTCGGTCTGGCCCTGGGCCAGCTCCTGGCGCAGGGCCTCGGCGCTCTGGCGGGCGTGAACCCGGTCGTTTTCCAGCACCGCAATCCGGCTGTCGCTGCCGCTGATCTGCTGGGTGATACTGCGGATATCCCCATTCAGGCGCTCGATCTCCACCGTGAGACGCTGTGCCTGCATACGGATCTCCTCAGCCTCCTGCTGCAATGCCTTGTCCTTTTTGTCGTGGCGCTCCCAGGCGGCCTGGGCGGTGTCGTAGTCCCGCCGCAGCTGCTGCAGCGCGGCCCGGGCGGCCCGGATATTCTCCACCCAGAGGGTGATCTCCAGGCTTTTGCGCCGGTCCGCCAGAGCCAGATAGGCCTTGGCCTTTTCGGCTTCCTTGGCCAGGGGGCCCACCCGGCTTTCCAGCTCGGCCAGGATATCCCGCAGCCGTTCCAGGTTGGCCTCGGCGGCGGCGAGGCGGTGTTCGGCCTCGTTTTTGCGGTAGCGGTACTTGGCGATGCCGCAGGCATCCTCAAAAATCTCCCGCCGCTCGCTGCCCTTGGCCGCCACAATCTCGGCGATCTGGCCCTGGCCGATGATGGAATAGCCATCCCGGCCGATACCGGTGTCCAGCAGCAGTTCGTAGATATCTTTCAGGCGGCAGACCTGGCCGTTGATGGTGTATTCGCTGTCTCCCGAGCGGTAGTACCGCCGGCCGATCACCACCTGGTCGGCCTCCAGGTCCAGGGTGTGGTCGGCATTGTCCAGCGTCAGCCGGACCGATGCGTAGCCCATGGCCCCCCGGCGCCGCGTTCCGCCGAAGATGACATCCTCCATCTTTCCGGCGCTGCGCAGCTGGCGGCTGCTGGTCTCGCCCAGCACCCAGCGGATCGCGTCGGACAGGTTGCTTTTGCCCGAGCCATTGGGCCCCACCACCCCGGTGACCCCCTTGTCAAAGGTGATCTTGACCTTGTCCGGGAAGCTTTTGAAGCCCTGGATCTCCAGCTCTTTTAATACCATCGGTCAGTTTTCCCCGAGGACGCCCAGCAGCTTGAGGGCCTCCCGGGCGGCGTGCTGCTCAGCGGCCTTTTTGCTCCGGCCCTCGCCCCGGGCCACGCAGTCCGAATTGAACCGCACCGCCACCACGAAATGCTTGTCGTGGTCGGGGCCGGTCTCCTTTTCCACAATATAGCTGAGGCGTTCCTCCGGGTTCTGCTGGACGATCTCCTGCAGGCGGGTCTTGTAGTCGGCCTCGGCGTGTTTGCCCTCGGTGATGAAGGGCAGGATGAATGCCCGGGCCACCTCCATGCCGCCGTCCAGGTAGAGGGCGGCGATCAGGGCCTCAAAGGCGTCCGACACCACGCTGGGCCGCTCCCGGCCGCCGCAGCGCTCCTCGCCCTTGCCCAGACGCAGGTAATCTCCCAGGTGAATCTCCTGGGCGAACTGGAACAGTGCGCCCTCGCTGACCAGGCTGGACCGGATGCGGGTCAGATCGCCCTCGGGCCGGTCGGCGTAGGCGTGGAACAGGTAGTCGGCCGAGACTATCTGGAGGACGCTGTCCCCCAGAAACTCCAGCCGCTCGTTGTGGGCCACCGGGACCCGGCTCTCGTTGGCGTAGCTGGTATGGGTCAGGGCGGTGGTGAGAAGGTCAGGATTCTTGAAGGTATGCCCGATGATTTTTTCGAGCGGATGCGCCATAGGTTGCACCCTCCTTTTTATTCTTTTTCTGCGGCGTTGTCCGGCGCATGGGCGGCGGCCGCGTCATCCAGAGCGGCCTGCATAGTGCCGCACAGATCGTTCTCCACGCACTTCTTGGCCTGGCGGATGGCGTTCTTGATGCCTCTGGCCTTGGAGGAGCCGTGGGCCTTGATGACCGGCTGACGTGCGCCCAGGAAGGGTGCGCCGCCGTACTCCTCGCTGTCCATCTGCTTTTTCAGGTTGCCCACCTGGCCGCGGACCAGCAGGTAGGCCAGCTTGCCGGCCAGGCCGGACAGGAACATCCCCTTGACCATGCCCATAATCATCTTGGCCACGCCCTCGGTGAGCTTGAGGACCACGTTGCCGGTGAAGCCGTCGCAGACCACCACGTCCACGTTGCCGGTGGGCACGTCACGGGGCTCCACGTTGCCCACAAAGCGGATGCCGGGGGTCTTTTTCAGCATCTGGTGCACCTCACGCAGCAGCGGGGTGCCCTTGGACTCCTCGGCGCCGTTGTTGACCAGGGCCACCGAGGGGTCCTGACGGCCTTCCACCCGCTGCATATAGCAGGTGCCCATGACGGCGAAGGCGATGAGCATATCGGCGCGGCACTCCACGTTGGCGCCGCAGTCCAGCAGCAGATAGGCCTTCTTCTGGGCGGGGATCATGGTGGCCAGGGCGGGGCGCTTGATGCCGCGCAGAGCCCGGACAATGAGGCTGGTGCCCACATGGAGGGCGCCGGTGCTGCCGGCCGAGACAAAGGCGTCGCCCTTGCCGTCCTTCAGCATATTCAGGCCCACCACAATGGAGGAATCCTTCTTCTGGCGGACCGCCCGGGCCGGCTCGTCGCACATCTCGATGTTCTCGGTGCAGTTGACCAGCTGGATGCCGTCCAGAGAGATGTTGTTCTCGGCGGCGGTCTTGCGGATCAGGGCCTCATCGCCGAGGCCGATGATCTCCACGCCGTACTCCTTGACGGCCTGGGCTGCTCCGTCCAGAGGAGCCAGAGGGGCGTTGTCGCCGCCCATCAGATCCAGAATGATTTTCATAGCGTCTTCCTTTCTGCCTGTTGCAAGGCATCGCATCCGGCAGGCCGCGCGGGGCCGCCGGACTCAGGGGCAGAGGCTCAGCGGCTCAGCAGCCGCCGTCCAGCCAGCGCTGAAAGCTGGCCACCGCCCGTTCCGCCTGGGCCATATAGCGCAGGCGCTTGTCCCGGGGACGGTCCTCCAGCGGAGGAAGAATCCCCATATTGGCCCCCATGGGCTGGAAATGTTTATTTTCGGTGGTGAGATACCGCATCAGGGCCCCGCACATGGTGTCGGGGGGAGGCGGCATGTAGGCCCCGCCGGTGAGGCGGGCGTAGAGGCTGCGGGCGGCCAGCAGGCCGGAGGCCGCGCTCTCCATATATCCCTCAAAGCCGGTGATCTGGCCGGCAAAGAAGACGTTGGGGTGGTCCTTCAGGTACAGCCCCTCGCTGAGCACCCGGGGCGCATCCAGGAAGGTATTCCGGTGCATGACGCCGTAGCGGACAAACTCGGCGTTTTCCAGGCCCGGAATCATGGAGAAGACCCGCTTCTGCTCCCCCCACTTGAGGTTGGTCTGGAAGCCCACGATGTTGTAGAGGGTGCGCTCCCGGTTCTCGGCCCGCAGCTGGACATTGGCCCAGGGACGGTGGCCGGTGCGGGGATCGGTGAGGCCCACCGGGCGCAGCGGCCCATACCGCATGGTATCCGCCCCGCGGGCGGCCATGATCTCGATGGGCATACAGCCCTCGTAGACGGTGACGGTGTCGGCCTTTTTGCCCACCGCGTCGGGGTCGGGGGCCGCCTGGGCGTTCTGGTCAAACTCGTGGAGGGGCGCCCGCTCGGCGCTCACCAGGGCGGCGTGGAAGGCCTCATATTCGGCCTTGTTGAAGGGGCAGTTGAGGTAGTCGGCCTCTCCCCGGTCGTATCGGGACGCCGCAAACACCTTGTCGTAGTCCAGGCTCTCGGCGGTGACGATGGGGGCCACCGCGTCATAGAAGTGCAGGCGGCTGTCCCCGGTCAGACGGGCGATCTCGGCCGCCAGGGCCCCTTCGGTCAGGGGGCCGGTGGCCACCAGCACCGGCTGGCTCTCGTCGATGGAGGTCACTTCCTCCCGCCGGACGGTGATATGGGGGTTTTGCTCCACCAGTTCGGTGACCCGGGCGCTGAAGGCGTCCCGGTCCACCGCCAGGGCGCCGCCCGCCGCCACCCGCACCGACTCGGCCGCCGGCAGCAGGCTGCTGCCCATCCGGCGCATCTCCTCTTTCAGCAGGCCGGAAGCCGAATCCAGCCGCTCGGCCTTGAGGCTGTTGGAGCAGATCAGCTCGGCAAAGCCGGCGCTCTTGTGGGCGGGGGAAAAATGGGCCGGCTTCTGTTCCCAGAGGGTGACTTCCACCCCCTGGCCAGCCAGCCAGAGGGCCGCCTCGCACCCGGCGAGGCCTGCCCCCAGAATGGTTGCATGCAGTGTATCTTTCATTCCTTTATCCGTTTCCGTTGCCTTTGGGGACCGGCATCTCAAAGCCGCAGCCTTCCTTCGCACAGTACAGCTTGGAACCGTGGCGGAACAGGGTGGCGCCGCACTTTTCGCATTTGTTGGGCACCGGTACATCCCAGGTCATAAAATCGCAGTCGGGGTAGCGCTCGCAGCCGTAATAAATCCGGCCCTTGGCGCTCTTGCGCTCCAGCATGCGGCCCTGGCCGCACTTGGGGCAGATGCCGCCGGTGTCCTTCACCAGCCGCTTGGTGCCCCGGCAGTCGGGGAACCCGCTGCAGGCCAAAAACTTGCCGTACTTGCCCACCTTGATGACCATGGGCTTGCCGCACAGGGGGCACACCTCGCTGGAGGGCTCGTCGGGGACCTTGATCTTCTTGCCCTCCATGTTCTTTTCGGCGGCCTGGAGGCTGGCGTCAAAGCTCTTGTAGAACTCATCCACCGTCTGGCGCCAGTCGGCCTTGCCGCTCTCGATCTTGTCCAGATTCTTTTCCATCTGGGCCGAGAAGTCCACGTCCACAATCCGGGGGAATTGTTCCAGCATCAGGCTGTCCACCGTGCGGCCCAGGGGGGTGGGCTTGAGCTTTTTCTGATCCCGCTCCACATAGCCGCGGTCAATGATGGTGGTGATGATGGGGGCGTAGGTGGAGGGGCGGCCGATGCCGTTTTCCTCCAGGGCTTTGATGAGGGAGGCCTCGGTGTAGCGGGCGGGGGGCTGGGTAAACTTCTGCTCGCTCTTGAGCTGGACCAGCTTGAGTTCCTGGCCCTGTTCCAGGGGCGGCAGGGCGGTCTCCTTCTTCTCCTTTTCCTCCACGGCCTCCTCGTACAGGGCGGTGAAGCCATCGAAGGTGACGGTGAAGCCGCTGGCCTTGAACCGGTAATCCCCTGCAAAGACGGTCACCGAGACGGTATCCATCTGGCAGTCGGCCATCTGGCTGGCCATGAAGCGGCTCCAGATCATCCGGTACAGCTTGGCGGTGTCCCCCGAGATGCTCTTGTCCACCTCGTCGGGGGTCAGGGAGGGCATGGAGGGACGGATGGCCTCGTGGGCATCCTGGGCCGCAGTGGCGCTGCGGGTCTTCCAGGTGCGCTTATAGGGACAGATATACTGTTCCCCATAGGCCCCCGCAATATATTCCTTGGCCGCTGCCACCGCCTCATCCGAGATGCGGAGGCTGTCGGTACGCATATAGGTGATCAGACCCATGGTGCCGTGGCCGGCGATATCCACGCCTTCGTACAGGGTCTGGGCGGCCCGCATGGTGCGGGTGGCGGTGAAGCCCAGCCGCCGGGACGCCTCCTGCTGAAGGGTACTGGTGATGAAGGCGGGGGTGGGCTGTTTGGTGCGCTTGCCCCGCTTGAGCTCGCCCACCGTGTAGGCGGCGCCCTTCAGGCCCTGCTCAATGGCGCGGGCCTCGGCCTCGGTGCGGGGCAGCAGCTTTTTGCCGGCGGCGTCCGAAGCCAGGCGGGCGGTGAACTTTTTCCCGCTGGCCGAGAGGGTGGCGTCCACATTCCAGTATTCCTCGGGGACAAAGGCTTCGATTTCCTTCTCCCGGTCGTCAATGAGGCGGACGGCCACGCTCTGGACGCGGCCCGCCGACAGGCCCCGGCGGATCTTCCGCCACAGGAAGGGGCTCAGCTTATAGCCCACCAGGCGGTCCAGCACGCGGCGGGCCTGCTGGGCGTTGAACAGATCCTCGTCGATGGGCCGGGGATGGGCCATGCCCTCCTTGACGCCCTTCTTGGTGATCTCGTCGAAGGTCACGCGGTTGGACTCCTTGGGGTCGATGCCCAGCAGGCTGGCCAGATGCCAGCTGATGGCCTCGCCCTCGCGGTCCGGGTCGGTGGCCAGCAGGATGCCGTCGGCCTTCTTGGCCTTGGCCTTCAGCTCCTTGATGAGTTTCTCCTTGCCCTTGATATTGATGTACTGGGGCGTATAGTCGTGCTCCACATCAATGCCAAGCTGGGAGGTGGGCAGGTCCCGGATGTGGCCCATGCTGGCCGTCACCTCATAATCCTTGCCCAGGTATTTGCCGATGGTCTTCGCCTTGGCGGGCGATTCCACAATAACCAGTTTCGCCATTCTTTCTCTTACCTCGATCTGCCCCTGTCTTGGGTCGGTGGGACCCGGGGCCTTCTTGCAATACTATATCCAGATGGCTGAAAATCTATTTCAAATCGCGGCCCGCGGAGGCCGCTGTATCTCTCCTTGCATTTCCCCGCCTCACAGCCGGATATACCGCTGCCCCGGCAGAGACTTGACATAACCGCACAGTTCCAGGCTCATCAGCACCGCCGACAGGGCGGCGGCTTCCAGCCCGCAGCCGGCGGACAAATCCTCCAGGCTGGCAGGCTCCTGCTTCAGGCAGGCCAGCACCCGGCGCTCCTTGTCCGAGAGGGCGGGCGCCTTCGCCGGGGCCGGCGCGGTTTCCTCCAGCCCCAGCTGTTCCAGCAGGTCCCCGGCACAGAGGATCATTTTGGCCCGCCCGGTCTGGATCAGCCGGTTGGTGCCGCTGGAATTTTCCCGGCTGGCGTCGCCGGGCAGGGCGTACACCGGGCGGCCATACCGCTCGGCGTGGCCCACGGTGGACATGGTGCCGCTCTTTTCCCGGGCCTGCACCACCACCAAAGCCTGCACCAGGCCCGCAATCAAGCGGTTGCGCTGCAAAAAGCTGCTGCGGACATGGGTCTCCTCCCCGGGGCCATATTCCCCGATGACGCAGCCGTAATCCTCGATATGGGTCCGCAGCATCCGGTTGGATGCGGGATAGGTCCGGTCGATGGGCACACCCTGCACCCCGATGGTGGGGGCATGGACGTCCACGGCGGCCTGATGGCACTCGCTGTCCAGGCCGTCGGCCAGGCCGCTGACAATCACCACCCCGCTGCGGGCCAGATCCTGGCCCAGGGAGGAAGCGCCCCAGCGGCCATAGTTGTCGGGGCGGCGGCTGCCCACCATTCCCACCAGGTTGGGGGCGTTGAGCCAGGAGGGGTCCCCGGTGCAGTAGAGCACCAGGGGCAGGTCCGGAATGCGGGTCAGGGCCAGGGGGTAGTCGGGGTGGTCATAGGTCAGAATATGAATCCCCAGCCGCTGGCACTGGGTCACCACCGTCCGAAAGGCCCAGGGGGTGTTTCCGGGGGCCACGGCGCGGCGGGCCGCCGAAGGTCCGGCCGCCTCCCGAAAGGCCAGGCTGTCCCGTTCCTCCCAGATGCGGACAGGGTCGTCGCACCAGTCCACCACCCGTTCGGCCCGGGGGCTGGCAAAGCCCAGGGTATGGGCCAGCCAGAGCCAGCACAGCAGCGGCTCGGGGGTTGCCTCCTTGGGGAAAAGCCCCAGCTGCTCCCCTTCTTCCGGGGGGATCACAGGCCGGCCCCCCGGAAATGCCACAGCAGAATGCTGCCCGCAATCCCCGCGTTGAGGCTTTCCACCCGGTCGGTCATGGGGATGCGGACGGTCCGGTCGCAGGCGGCGATGGTGGCCTCGGTGAGGCCCTGGCCCTCGCTGCCAATCACCACGCAGACCCCGCCGGGGCCCGCCGTCTGGGCGGCGCCCAGGGGCTGGGAGTGGTAGAGGGCCGCCGCCAGACATTCCACCCCTTTGGCCCGCAGCTGGGCGATGACCGGGGGCATCTCCCCCGCCTCAATCACCGGCAGCTGCACCGCCGCCCCCATGGAGGCCCGCAGGGTCTTGGGGGCATAGGGAGAGGCGCACCCCTCCGACAGGATCACCCCGTCAAACCCGAAGGCCGCCGCGCTGCGCAGCAGGGTGCCCACATTGCCGGGGTCCTGGACCGACTCCAGAGCCAGATAGCGGCCCCCAGCCTTCACCTCGTCCAGGGTATGAACCGGGGTGCGGAACACCCCGAACACCCCCTGATGGGCGGGAACCCCGGCCAGCTTGTCGGCCACATGGTCCTCCACCAGGTAGTGCTGGCCGGGCAGGCCGGCCAGCTCGGGGCATTTCCCGGCCGCGGCAGCGGTATAAAACAGTATTTCCAGCTCTGCGCCCTTGGCCAGCTCGGGGCAGAGCTTGCGCCCTTCGGCGAAAAAGCGGCCCTCGCTGCGGCGGAACGCCGCGCTGGCGGACAGGCGGCAGGCGTATTTGATCCTGGCGTTGTCCCGGCTGGTGATCTTTTCGTCCATGGTCATCCTCCTCACGCGGCAGACAGGAAAACAAAAACAGGGCCGTCCCGCCGGGCGGTTGTGCCGCGGCAGGGCTCGGGCCCTGTTCTGTCTGCCTGCCAGGCGTTCAGGGCCTTGCATTCCAACACATACAAAATCGACGCCCGCGTATGCGCGCGGGCGTCTGGATAAGCTTTAATCAGGCGTTCTTGACGCTCTCGACCAGAGCGGCGAAGCTGCCCGGATCATTGATGGCCATCTCGCTGAGCATCTTGCGGTTGAGCTCGATGCCAGCCTTCTTCAGGCCAGCCATGAAGGTGGAGTAGTTCATGCCCAGAGGACGAACAGCGTTGTTGATGCGGCAGATCCACAGGTTGCGGAACTGACGCTTCTTCATGCGGCGGCCAGCCAGAGCGTAGTTGCCGCTCTTCATGACCTGCTGCTTGGCCATCTTAAAATGCTTGCTCTTGGAGCCGTAGAAGCCCTTAGCGAGCTTGAGCATCTTCTTGCGACGTTTGTGAGTCATCGTAGCGCCTTTAATACGTGCCATTTTTTCTATCTCCTTTTAACGATCAAATCTCAGGTCCTGTCACACACAGACGGGGGCAATCAGCCGTAGGGCAGCATCCGCTTCAGGGTAGCGGCGTTGGTGCTGTCCACGTAGCAGGGCTGACGATAGCCGCGGGTGAGCTTGGTGGTCTTCTTGGTCAGGATATGGCTGCGGAAGGCGTGGCCGCGCTTGATCTTGCCATTCTTGGTGAGCTTAAAGCGCTTTTTTGCGCCGGAATGGGTCTTCAGTTTCATCTTAGCCATTTTCGGTATCCTCCTAATAATCAGTCCTTATTGGGTTTCGGGGTCAACAGAATGGACATGGTGCGCCCTTCCAGGACCGGCGGTTTATCCATCGACGCCTGCGGCAGTGCAGCGGCGAAGCGCTTGAGCACATCTGCGCCCAGGGCGCTGTGCGCCATCTCGCGGCCACGGAAACGAATTGAGGCCTTCACCTTGTGGCCTGCGGACAGGAACTTGCCTGCCTGGGTCACCTTGGTATTGAAGTCGTTGGTGTCAATATTGAGCGAAAGGCGGGTCTCCTTGACCTCGACCACTTTCTGGTTCTTCTTGGCTTCCTTCTCCTTCTTCTGCTGCTCGAAGCGGTACTTGCCGTAGTCCAGCAGTTTGCACACGGGGGGCTTGGCCTGCGGTGCAATCTTTACCAGATCCAGCCCGGCTTCCTCTGCGGCACGCATGGCCGCCTGGATGTTGACGACGCCCAGCTGTGCGCCGTCTGCTCCGATCAGACGAACTTCACGATCACGGATCTGACCATTGATCTCGAGTTCCTTCGATTTTCCAGTGGTAGCGATTGTCGATACACCTCCAAACAATAATCCATCAAGTCAACGTAGAAAACGCGGCCATCCAATTTCTCGGACAGCCGCGCACAAACCCACACAAAAACACAGCCCAACGAAACTTCTGGGCTGGATTCCGTATAGCCCGGGGCCTGAAAAACCCACAAGGCGAGCGCGGCATGGCCGTAGCTGCTTTCTTTACCCGATGATTTTACCACAGCTGCGCGCCGGTGTCAAGGGGGAATCGGAGCAAATTTTCGCCCGGAGAACGGGATTTTCGGCCCGCCGGGGCGGCAGAGTGGTGCTTGGCTTCTCCCCTGCTGCATTGTATGAAGGGTGCGGGTGAAATTTGAGAGGCAATTTTTTCCCTGATTTGCCATCCGGACGCTGATATGGTATACTGAAGTGAAGCGCACACACAATTTTTCAGAGAAAGGAGAACGATTTGATCCGAAAAAACGTACTTTACGAAAAGCTGAAGGAAGCGGTGGATTCAGTCCTGCCCATTGCGCTGATTGTCAGCGTCCTGTGCTTTTTCTTTGTGCCGGTGGAATCGGGTCTGCTGCTGGCCTTTTTGGTGGGCACCGCCATGATTATTGTGGGCATGGCCCTGTTCACCCTGGGGTCTGAGCAGTCCATGAGCCAGATCGGCATTCTGATCGGCGCACGGCTGACCAAGTCCCGCAACATCTGGCTGATTCTGCTTCTCAGCTTCATCATGGGCGTGGTGATCACGGTGGCCGAGCCGGACCTGCAGGTCCTGGCCACCAACGTCCCCGCCATCGACCGCACCGCCCTGATCTTCACCGTATCGGTGGGCGTGGGCCTGTTTTTGATGGTCAGCATGGTCCGCATCCTGCTGGGCATCCCCCTGCGCTGGCTTCTGCTGGTGTTTTACGGGGCGGTGTTCGCCCTGACGGCCCTGTCCGATCCCGGCTTTTTGTCGGTATCCTTTGACTCGGGCGGCGTCACCACCGGCCCCATGACCGTCCCCTTTGTGATGGCTCTGGGCGTGGGCGTGGCCTCCATCCGCAGCGACGAAAAGGCCAAGGACGACAGCTTCGGCCTGGTAGCCCTGTGCTCCATCGGGCCCATCCTAGCGGTCCTGCTGCTGGGTTTCCTTTACCCCGGCAGCACCGGCTCCTCCAGCATGGTTATCGCCCAGTTTGAGGACTCCACCAGCCTGGGCTGGGGGTATCTGGAGGCCCTGCCCGAATACATAATGGAGGTGGCCTCGGCTCTGGCCCCCATCTTTGTGTTCTTTATCCTGTTCCAGTTTGCGGCCCTGCGGCTGCCCATGCCCCAGCTGGCCCGCATCATGGTGGGCATCGTCTACACCTATGTGGGCCTGGTGTTGTTTCTCACCGGCGTCAACGTGGGTTTCTCGTCCCTGGGCTATGTGCTGGGCGGCGAGATGGTGGCCCAGGGCATGGGCATGCTGCTGGTGCCCCTGGCGGTGCTGATGGGCTGGTTCATCATCAACGCCGAGCCGGCGGTCCACGTCCTGAACAAGCAGGTGGAGGACCTGACCAGCGGCGCCATCTCGGCCCGGGCCATGGGCCTGAGCCTGTGCATCGCGGTGGCCACCGCCAACGGTCTGGCCATGCTGCGGGTGCTGACCGGGCTGCCCATCCTGTGGCTCCTGATTCCCGGCTATCTGATCGCCCTGGCCCTCACCTTTGTGGTGCCGCCCATCTTCACAGCCATCGCCTTTGACTCGGGCGGCGTGGCCTCCGGCCCCATGACCGCCACCTTTATGCTGCCCTTTGCCATGGGCGCCTGCAATGTGCTGGGGGGCAACATTATGACCGACGCCTTTGGCCTGGTGGCGCTGGTGGCCATGATGCCCCTCATCACCGTCCAGGTGATGGGCGCCATCTACGTCATCAAGCTGCGCCGCTCGGTGGCTCCTGCCGCCCAGCCCCTGCCGGTTTATGGTGACGACGAAATCATTGAACTGTGGGAGGTGGCCTGAATGGAGCTCAACTATGTCATCAGCATCACCGACCGGGACCAGATTCAGGAGCTGGCCGCCCTGTTTCAGAGCCTGGAACTGAACATGGGCCTGGCCATGCTGGGCAAAGGCACCGCCACCAGCGAACAGCTGTCCATCTATGGCCTGTCCAACACCGAAAAGGCCATCGTCTCGACGGTGGCGGACGGCGAGAGCGCCCGCCAGCTGTTCCGCGCCGCCAAGCGGAAGCTGTTCATGGACATTCCGGGCAACGGCATCATGCTGACTGTCCCCATTAAAAGCGTAGGAGGAGGGAGAACCTTGGCATATCTCACCGGCAACAAGACCCCCGCCGGGGGCGCACCCGACATGAACTTTGAGCACGAGCTCATCATCGCCGTCCTGAACGAGGGCTATTCGGACGCCGTCATGGACGCGGCCCGCACCGCGGGCGCCGGCGGCGGCACCGTCCTGCACGCCCGCGGCACCGGCACCAAACAGGCGGAAAAGTTCTTCGGCGTCTCGCTGGCCGAGGAGAAGGACATCCTGTACATTGTGGCCACGGCCCAGCAGAAGGCCGCCATCATGACCGCCATCAACAAGACCACCGGCGCAGGCACCAAGGCCGGCGCCATCTGCTTCTCGCTGCCGGTCTCCCAGGTCATCGGCCTGCGGAAGATGGACGACAACTGATTGTTCCCCTTATAAAGACAGCCCCCGCCCTTCTGAACCGAACCAGTAAAAACGGACAATAGACAAAACGCCCCCTGTGTAGGAAAATAAACCTATACAGGGGGTGTTCGTATGTCCAGACAAAAATACACACATATCCAAG